>DASZXE010000887.1:0-2296 GCA_035546475.1 Kofleriaceae bacterium | reverse complement strand
GATCGCGGCGGCGCCGAGGGCGAGCCATGACGCCGGCCGACGACGCCGCGCCCGCGCCGCGCCCGCGCAAGCCCGCCCCACCGGTCGTCGTGTCCGACGCGACCAACCACGAGCGCCGCTGGCGCATCGCCGTGTGGACGGTGATCGCGAGCGAGGCGCTCCTGTTCAGCGGCCTCTTCGCGCTCTACGCCGGCTACCGCAGCGAGCACGCGGCCGCGTTCGCCGCCGGCGTGCGCGGCGACGACGCGATGATCGGCGGCATCAACACGCTCGTGCTCCTCACGTCGAGCTTCGCGATGGCGTGGGCCGTCCACCGCGTGCGGGCCGGCCGCCGCGGGGTCGCCGCCGTCTCGCTCGCCTGCGTGCTCGTCCTCGGCGCGGTCTTCCTCGCGCTCAAGGGCCTCGAGTGGAGCCACCACATCGCCGACGGCGTCGTGCCCGGCGCCGCCTACCACGGCCCCGACCGCGGCCCCGGCATCGGCCTGTTCGTCGCGCTCTACTTCGGCATGACGGGCCTGCACGCGCTGCACGTCGTCGCCGGCCTCGCGCTCGTCGCCTGGATGCTCTCGCTCGTCGTGCGCGGCAAGGCCGGCGCCGGCCACCCGCTGCCCGTCGAGCTGGTCGGCCTCTACTGGCACTTCGTCGACGCGATCTGGGTCTTCCTCTGGCCGCTCTTCTACCTGATGCGCACCTGAGCCCGCCATCATGCGCCGCCCACCCTCGAGCCTCGCCCTCGTCCTGACCTACCTCGCGCTGGTCGCGCTCGCGCTGCTGAGCTGGTTCGCCGCCTCCGCCGGCGGCGGCCCCGCGCTCGCGCTCGCCATCGCCGCCGCCAAGGTGGCGCTCATCGCGCTCGTCTTCATGGAGCTCGTCGCCGCGCACGCGGTCGATCGGATCATCGCCGTCCTCGCCGTCTTCTTCGTCGCCCTCCTCTGCTTCGGCCTCCTCGCCGACGTCTCCCTCCGCTGATCGCGCTCCCGCGATCGATCAGGACGCGCGCGTGGCCGGCGACGCGCCGCGACGTCGTCGGCATGCGCACGTGCGACGTGGCCGGCGTGGTGATGGAGGCCCGGCCTCGCGCCTGGCGGCGGCGATCAGCGCGGCGGCCGCGAATCGGGATCGATGGGGTGCAGGACGAGCCGGACGTCGTCGCCGATCGCGACGTGCTCGGCGCTCGCGGCGCGGCTGTCGCCGTCGCGCACCTCGACGCGATAGTGCCCGTCCGCGAGCTCGTCGAGCACGAAGCGGCCATCGTCGTCGGTGCTCGGCGAGTCCGACCGGTACCAGTGCAGCGGACCACGGGCCGCGGCCTCGCCGGCCGCGCGCCGCTCCAGCTCCGCGCAGATCGCGAGCCCGCTCATCGGCTCGCCGCTCGCATCGACGACGACGCCGGTGATCCGGTTGTGATCGCGCGCGGCGACCAGCTCCACCTCGGCCGGGTCGTCGGCGCGCACGATCACGGCGGCCGCCTCGGGGCCCGGCTCGTCGGTGGGGGCACCCGGCGGCACGTCGGACGGCGGCGAGCGCAGCACGCGGACCCACACGGCGCCCTCGTCGACGCGGGCGAACGAGAACGAGCCATCGTCGTCGGTGGTCGCGCCGTAGCCCCAGGCGCCGGCGCGGTCGGTCACGCCGACCTGGACGCCGCCGATGCCACGGCCTCCTTCGTCGACGACGCGACCGACGATCATCCCGTGCGGAGCCGGCACCTCGACCTCGACGTCCGCGTGACCGTCCGCGGCGAGCGTCACCGTCGGGCCGTCGAACGGGGTGCGCCGCGCGCCCGCGACCCACACGACGTACGTGCCGGCGACGAGGCCGCCGAGCTCGAACGCTCCATCCGCGCTGGAGCGCGCGCGGCTCGGGCCGGCGCTCACCGTCACGCCTGCGAGCGCGGCGCCGTGCTCGTCGTGGACCCGGCCCGCGATCGTCGCGCCGCGCCGGACCTGGAAGACGAGCCCGTCGACCTCACGGTCGCCGACCACGACGTGCGGCGCCGCATCGTCGGCGAGGTAGCCCTGGCACTGCACGAGCACCGCGTACGTGCCGGGTGCCACCGGGACCGACGTGAACGAGCCATCGCCGCGAACGATCGCGCCATATGCTTGCCGCGCATACAGGTGCACCTCGCCGGCGGGGCACGGCTCGCCGGTCCCGGCGACCTCCACACGTCCTCGCACCTCGACGCCACCGCTTCGCGCGGCCGGCGCCGCCGGCGGGCGCGGCCACGCGAGCGATGGCACCGGCGCCACGGCCGGCCTCGTCCGCCGCGCGTGCCTCCGCCCGCGCGGCTCCT
>DASZXE010000886.1:0-7979 GCA_035546475.1 Kofleriaceae bacterium | reverse complement strand
GTCTCGATCGCGCGCTCGTCGACGCCCTCGTAGCGGCCGCAGACGAGCACGACGTGGTCGCGGGCGGCGAGCGCGCGGACCCGCGCCTGGGTGAGCGGCGCGCCGGCGGGCGACAGCAGCACGCGGTGCGCGCGCGGGGCGGCGCTGGCTTCCGGGTCGGCGGGGCCGGCGGCCGCCTCGATCGCCGCGACCAGCGGCTCGCACTTCATCACCATGCCGGGCCCGCCGCCGTACGGCGTGTCGTCGACGGTGCGGTGGCGGTCGTGCGTGAAGTCGCGCGGGTTGACGAACGCGACGGCGAGCGTGCCGGCGGCGCGCGCGCGGCCGATCACGCCGGCCGCCAGCGCGGTGTCGACCAGCTCGGGCAGGATCGACACCACCGTGAAGCGGGTCATGCGCCCGGCTCCGGCAGCGGGTCCTCGGGGATGCCGTCGGGCGGCGTGATCGTGATGACGCCCGCCTCGAGATCGATGTCCGCCAGGAACGCGTCGACCACCGGCAGGAGCCGCTCGATCCGCGCGTCGACGTCGTGGATGACCAGGCGGTCCTGCGGGCCGAGCTCGATGGCGGCGACCTCGCCCCAGGCGACGCCGTCGGCGGTGACGACCTTGCAGCCGACGAGGTCGGCGAGCAGCACGTCGTCCTCGTCGAGGTCCAGGTCGCCGCGCTCGACCTCGATCGACTGGCCGCGCAGCGCCGCCGCGACGTCGCGGTCGCCGACGCCGGCGAGCACCAGCAGGTAGCCGTCGGGCACCGGGCGGGCGCGCTCGACGCCGTGGCGGCGACCGCCGATCCAGACCGCCTCGACGTCGCCGAGCGTCGTCGAGCCGCCGACGAGCGGCACCGCCAGCACCTCGCCGCGGACGCCGTGGGCGCGGGCGACGTAGCCGACCTCGATCCGCGGCGGGGCGGAGTCGTCGTCGTCGCCGGCCACGCCCTGTTACTCGAGGATCTCGACGAGGATGCGCTTGCGCGAGCGCGGCGCGATCTGGTTGACCAGCGTCCGCAGCGCGCGGGCGGTCTTGCCGCCGCGGCCGATGATCTTGCCGAGGTCGCTCTCGGCGACTTCCAGCTCGTAGACGGTGGCCTGGCGCTCCTCGATCACCTGGACGTGGACCTCGTCGGGGCGGTCGACCAGCCCCTTGGCCACGTAGCGCACGAGGTCGCCGATGTCGGGGTTCGCCACGCTCAGGCCTTGGCGACGGCGGCGCGGTTCTGGCGGCGGACCAGGCTGGCCAGCGTCTCCGACGGCTGCGCGCCGTGGTCGAGCCAGTGCTTGTACCGCTCGCCGTCGAGCGAGAACACCTTGGTGCGCGGGTCGAACGTGCCGATCAGATCGATGAAGCGGCCGTCGCGGCCACAGCGCTTGTCGGCGGCGACGATGCGGTAGAACGGGCGCTTCTTGCTGCCCTGACGGGAGAGGCGGATGACGACCATGGAATCCTCGGCGGCCTGAAGCCTGAAGTGCCTGGAGTGCGGTGACCGGCGTGACCGGACGCTGGAGAGCGGCGGAATCTACCGACGGCCCCCCGGGGTGTCAAGCCGGGCCTCCCGGGAGCAGGACGGGCGCGACGCCGTGCTATAGCACAGCCCCGGCGAGCGCCCGCGACCGGTCGACCATGACGCTGGGCCGTCCGGGCCCGCGCGTGGTGCGGGGCTGCCTTCATCAGACCGTGCAGACGGCCGTGTCATGAGGAACCGAAACGTGAAGCGATACCTCCTCGGGATCCTGGCCGCGGCCACGCTCGTCGCGAGCGCCGCGGGGTGCTCCGGGCGGGGCGCGCGGCCGGGCGCCGCCGCCACCGAGACCCGGCTCACCGTCTTCGCGCTCGGCGAGCTGCGCGGCCAGATCGAGCCGTGCGGCTGCACGACCGACCCGCTCGGCGACCTCGCCCGCACCGCCGAGCTGGTCGACCAGGCGCGCGCGAAGGGGCCGGTGATCGTGGTCGACACCGGCTCGCTGCTCTACGCGGAGCCGGTGGTCGCCGACCAGGCGCGGCCGCAGGAGGACCTCAAGGCCGACCTGATCGCGACGATCTATCGCGACCAGCTCGCGGTGGCGGCGGTCGGCCTCGGCCCCGACGACCTCGCCGCCGGTCCGTCGAAGCTGCGGCTGCCGCGCGAGGTCGCCAACCTGCCGGCGTCGTCGGGCGTGCCGCTCGAGGCGCCGAAGGTGATCGAGGTCGGCGACGAGCGGATCGGCGTGTTCGGCGTCGTCGATCCGACCTGGGTGCCGTCGCTGGGCGCGACCGATCCGACCGAGGCGGCGCGCCAGGCGATCGCCGGCCTGAAGCAGCAGAAGGCGACCCGCATCATCGCGCTGGCGACGATGAGCAAGAAGGACGGCGTCGCCATCGCGCGCGCGGTGCCGGGCATCGACCTGCTCGTCATCGGCACCGGCGTCGAGGCGCCGCCGCCCGACAAGGTGATCGCCAGCCCGGAGCAGGTCGGCGGGACGATGGTGATCACGCCGACCGACCGCGGCCAGGTGGTCGCCCGCGTCGACCTCGTGCTGCGCGGGCCGGGGCCGCTCGTCGACGCGGTCGGCGCCGACGCGGCGCCGGCGCGCCGCAAGGAGCTCGACGCGCGGGTCGCGCACCTCGACGAGCAGCTCGCCGCCTGGAAGGCCGACCCGACGGCGGACGCGGCGTTCGTCGCGGCCCGCCAGAAGGAGCGCGACGACCTGGCCGCCGAGTCGGCGGCGCTCGCCGACAACCCCGAGCGGGTGCCGGCGCACGGCAGCTACTTCGAGCTGGCGCAGATCCGCATCGCGAAGATCCTGTCGTGCGACACCAGGGTCGTGCTCGCCAAGCAGGAGTACACGCGGGCGGCGGGCGCGGCGAACGTCGCCGCGGCGGCGGCGATCCCGCCGGTGCCGGTGCCGAAGGGGACGGCGACCTACGTCGGCGCCGAGGCGTGCGCGGACTGTCACCAGGAGGCGTACGACTTCTGGAAGAAGACCCGCCACGCCCGTGCGTGGGAGACCATCGAGAAGGTCGACAAGCAGTTCGACTACGACTGCACGAGCTGCCACGTGACCGGCTGGGCCCAGCCGGGCGGCGCGTCGATGAAGGAGGTCGCCGCCGGGCCGCTCCTGCACGACGTGCAGTGCGAGACCTGCCACGGGCCGGGGTCGATCCACGTCGACGCCGACGACAAGGACGCCAAGAAGACGATCCGGCGGACGCCGCCGCCGGATCTGTGCGCGAGCCAGTGCCACACGCCGATCCACTCGGATACGTTCGACCGGGTGGCGTACCTGCGCGACATCCTCGGGCCGGGCCACGGCGAGCACGCCGCGAAGGAGCTGGGGCCCGGCGTGACCGGCGCCGAGCTGCGCAAGGCCGGCCTCGCCAAGGCGGGCGCGATGATCGGCGCCGGGTGCCCGAAGTGACCCCCCAGTCCGAGCCACAGGTTCGGACCTCTGCTCAGGCCGAGGACGGGCCCCGCGTCCTCGCGAAGGCCGGACGATCGACCGAGCTAGGGGCCAGCGGCCCGGAGCTCACCGCGATCGTCACGGCGCGCGCGGTCGGCAAGCAGTTCGGCAGCGTGGTCGCGCTGGCCGGCGTCGACGCGGAGGTGCCGGTGGACGCGCGGGTGGTCGGCGTGCTGGGGCCCAACGGCGCCGGCAAGTCGACGCTGGTGAAGTGCCTGCTCGGCATCATCCCGTTCGACGGCGAGGCGCGCGTGCTCGGGCTCGATCCGCGGCGCGACGGCCCGGCGATCCGCGCGCGGGTCGGCTACATGCCGGAGGGCGAGGTGACGCTGCACGGGCTGTCGGCGGTGGAGCTGTGCACCTACGCGGCGGAGCTGTCGGGGCTGCCGCGCACGGAGGCGCTGCAGCGCGCCCACGCCGCGCTCTACTACGCCGGCCTCGAGGACAAGCGGTACCAGGCGGTCGAGGGCTACTCGACCGGCATGAAGCAGCGGGTGAAGCTGGCGGCGGCGCTCGTGCACGATCCGGATCTGCTGTTCCTCGACGAGCCGACCAACGGCCTCGACCCGCGGGCGCGCGAGGAGATGCTCGAGCTGATCGCGGAGCTGCCGGCCAAGCGGCGCTGCACGATCATGCTGTCGACGCACCTCCTGACCGACGTCGACCGCGTCTGCGACCTGACGCTCATCATGAACAAGGGGCTCGTCCGGTTCAGCGGCACCATCGAGGAGCTGCGGGCGCGCGGCGTGTCGGGCGACGACGTCGTCGTCGAGGTGAAGGACGGCGCCGACCGGCTGCGCGCGGCGCTGGTCGCCGAGGGGCTCGAGGCGGAGGCGATGACGCCGGTCGCGCTCAAGGTGACGCTCGGGCGCGGCGGGCAGCCGCGGCGGGTGCTGGCGATCGCGCGGACGGTGGGCGTGCAGGTGCGGACGATCGAGCCGCACCGGGACTCGATGGAGCAGGCGTTCCTGCGGGTCGTGCGCGACGAGGCGACGAAGCGGCTGGGCGGGCCGGCGCCCGAGGGCGGCGCGTACCGGGAGGCGGCGCCGTGAGCGAGCCGGAGGCGGAGACGGGCACGGGCGCGGGGACGGGGACGGGCACGGGCACCGGGATCGTGGGGACGGCGCGGAGCGTGATCCACGACATCGGCTACGCGCGCTACGCCGGCGAGCGGCGGCCGCCGTCGACGCTCTGGCGCGTCATCATGCGCAACCACCTGACCTACGCGTGGAAGACGCTGTGGCGGTTCAAGCCGTGGCTGTTCGCGGCGATCACGACGACGCTCGTCGCCGGCGTCGTCATGTACGTCGGGCAGAACACGCTGTTCTCCAGCTTCAAGCGCGCGGGCGGCGGGCCGCTCAAGTTCCTCGACGGCGTGCTGCCGTTCACCTTCATGTTCTACCTGTTCGCCGCGTTCCTGATGTCGATGACCGTCGGCGCCAGCGTCGTCGCGCGCGACGAGGAGACCGGCGCGTTCACCTTCTACTTCTCGCGGCCGGTGCGCCCGGTCGACTACGTGGTCGGCCGGCTGGCCGGCATGACGATCCTGATGGCGATCATGCTGGCGGCCGGGCCGCTCGCGCTGTCGATCTTCCGCATCGGCCTGTCGCACGACACGTCCGAGGCGGTCGATCACATCTCGTGGCTGGGGCGCGCGCTCGTCCTCGGCGGGCTGTCGTCGATCGCGTACGCCGCGATGCCGCTCGCGTTCTCGGCGCTCGCCCACCGCCGCACCATCGCGCTCGCGCTGTGGGCCGCCTACTACATCGTGGCGTCGAACATCATCGGCGCGATCGCGCTGGTGACCTGGAAGCCGCTCGCCGCGCTCAACCTCGCGATCGCCGCGCGCTCGCTGGCGTTCGGGCTGTGGGACGTCGACTTCCTCGGCGGCAACACGGCGGTGTCGATGCCCGCCGCGATCATCAGCCTGGTCGGCCAGAGCGCGCTGGCGATCTTCCTCTTCTACCGGCAGATCGCGCAGACCGCGGCCGGCTCGGTCGGAGGCGGCTCGTGACCGCGATCGTCCTCGCCGAGCGCTGCTCGAAGTGGTACGGGCCGGTGCTCGGCGTCAGCGACGTCACCTGGCGGCAGGGCGCCGGCGTGGTCGGGCTGCTCGGGCCCAACGGCGCCGGCAAGTCGACCTTGATGAAGCTGATGGCCGGGTTGCTGCGGCCGAGCCGCGGCACGATCCGCGTCCTCGGCGGCGAGCCGTTCGACGACCCGGAGGTGCGCCGCAAGATCGGCTACAGCCCCGAGCACGAGAGCACCTACGACCACCTGACCGCGCTCGAGCTAGTGACGACGCTGGCCCACCTGGCCGGCGTGCCGCGCCGCGACGCGGGCCCGGCGGCGGCCGCCGCGATCGAGGCGATGGGGATGACGAAGGCGATGCACCGGCGGGTGCGCGGCTTCTCGAAGGGCATGCGCCAGCGCACCAAGCTGGCGGCGACGCTCGCGCACGATCCGGACCTGCTCATCCTCGACGAGCCGCTGACCGGCGTCGATCCGGAGGCGCGGATCGACATCATCGAGAAGATCAAGCGGCTCGCCGACGGCGGCAAGACGGTGATCGTGTCGTCGCACGTGCTGTACGAGATCGAGGCGTTGACGTCGGACATCGTCGTCATGCACCGCGGGCAGATCCTCGCCGAGGGCAACATCTACGAGATCCGCAAGCTCATCGATCGCCACCCGCACCGGATCCGCGTCGAGTGCGACCGGCCGCGCGAGCTCGGCGCGGCGATGGCGGCGACCGACCACGTCGTGCGGCTCGTCTTCGAGCGCGGCGCGATCGTGCTCGAGACCGCCGACCCGGAGCGGTGCTACGACGACCTGGCGGAGGCGGTGCTGTCGCGCGACCTCGAGCTGCGCAGCATGACGTCGCCCGACAACAACCTGGGGGCGGTGTTCGAGTACCTGACCGGCGACCGCGGCGGACGCGGCGCGAGGTCGGCGTGAGCGGCGGCGCGGAGACCCGCGACGCGCGGCGGCCGCTGCCCGCCGGCGCGGTCGTGCTCGAGCTGGCGCGGCAGGCGCTCGTGCGGGTGGTGCGCGGGCGCGCGCTGTGGGTGATGGCGGCGATCGCGCTCTTGCCGACGCTCATGGCGGTGGTCGCCGCCGGGACCGGTCACCTCGACGAGCGAAGCTGGGAGCGGGTCTTCGCGCCGTGCCTGTTCGTGCTCGTCGTCGTGCCGCCGGTGCTGGTCGCGTCGGCGGTCGCCGACGAGGTCGAGGACAAGACCGCCGCCTACCTGTGGTCGCGCGCGCTGCCGCGCTGGACGGTCGTCGTCGGCAAGCTGGTCGGGCTCGCGCCGCTGTGCGCGCTGCTGGTCGCCGGCTCGGGCGCGGTCGCGTACCTCGCCGGCAACCTGGCGAGCGTGACGCCGACCCACGAGCTGGTGCGCGGGCTGGTCGGGCTGGCGGCGGGCGGGCTGGCGGCGTCGGCGATCGCGGCGATGGCCGGCATCGTGCTGCCGCGGCACGCGGTGGCGGTGACGATCGGCTGGATGCTGATCGTCGACGCGCCGCTCGGGGCGCTCGACATCCGGCTGCACCACCTGTCGACGACGTTCGGGGCCCTGGCGATCGCCGGGCTGAACGACGGCACCGCGCTCGCGGGCGGGATCACGCTGGCGGTGCTGGCGGCGGTGGCGGTGTCGGTCGCGTGCTGGCGCATCTCGCGGATGGAGTAGCGGCCGCGGCGCGCGGGGCGGCGGGGGCGGCGCGCGGGGGCGCGCGGTAGAATGGCGACGTGCGCGCCGGCAAGCCGAGCCAGACCGCGTCGTTCGTCGCCCTGGTGCGGGCGCTCGCCGACGACGGGCTGCTCGGCATGCCGGGCTTCCGCGATCCGCCGGTGGCGCGGCTCCTGTCGCCCGGCTGGCGGCTGGCGCGGCGCGCGATGGCCGCGATGCTCGGGCGCGCGCGGGCCGAGGAGCGCGCGCAGGCGGCGGCGCGGATGCTGACGATCCCGCTGCGGGTGGTGGCGATCGATCGCGAGGTCGAGCGCGCGGTGGCGGCCGGCGCGCGTCAGCTCGTCGTGCTCGGCGCCGGGCTCGACACCCGCGCGCTGCGGATGCGCGCGCTGGCCGGCGTCGACGTCTACGAGGTCGATCACCCGGACACGCAGGCGTACAAGCGGCGCGCGGCGAACGGCGTGCCGCGGGTCGCGCGGTCGCTGACGTTCGTCGGCGTCGACTTCGAGCGCGACGACGTCGGGCGCCGGCTCGCCGAGGCGGGCCACCACGCCGGCCTGCCGACCGTGTGGATCTGGGAGGGCGTCGTCATGTACCTGACCGACGACGCGCTGCGATCGACGCTGGCCGCGGTCGCCCGCGCGTCGGCGGCGGGCAGCACGCTGCTCGTCCACTACCCCGCGCCGCGCGCGGGCCGGCCGCGCGACCGCGACGCGATCTGGCAGCAGGTGATGCTGCGCGCGTGGGGCGAGCCGCAGGTCGGGCTGCGCACGCCCGAGGCGATGCACGCGGCGCTCGCCCGCGCCGGCTTCCACGTCGAGCGCGACACCCGGCCGGCGGCGTGGGCGGCG
>DASZXE010000885.1:0-16039 GCA_035546475.1 Kofleriaceae bacterium | reverse complement strand
CGGCGCCGGTGCGGCTGACCGTGCGCGACTGCGCGATCGCGCCCGCGGTGGCGGTCGTGCGCGGCGCCGGCGGCGCGCTCGAGGTGCAGACGCAGGACGACGCCGCCCACGCGGTCGTCCTCGACGAGCTCGGTCCGCTCGGCGCGCAGGGCCTCGCCGCCGGCGCGCCCCGCTCGACGACGCGCGCGCGGCTGCCCGCCTGGGGCCACACGATCTCGTTGCCGCTGCCCGACGCGGGCGTGCGCCGCGTGGTCGCCGACGGCGGCGATCCCGCCTACGTCGTCGTCACCGAGGAGGACGCGGCCCTCACCGGCGACGACGGCGCGGCCGCGCTCGAGCAGGTCCCCGCCGGCACGTACACCGTCCTCGCCTGGCTGCCGCCGTCGGCCGGTCAGCCGGCGGTGCTCGCGACCGGCCAGGCGACCGTCGTCGCCGGCGCGCGCGCCGAGCTCACCTTGAAGCTCGGCTCATGATCGTCCCGCCTGTTCCGGCCGTGATCGAGGACGAGCTGTGGGCGGCCGCGCGGCGCAGGCTGCCGCCCGAGGTGTGTGGCGGACCCGCGCTCACCCACGCCGTCATCGATCGGTCGCGGCGCTACACGAGCGAGCGTGAACAGCTCGCCGTGCCGATCGCGGGGCGCGCCGCCGCCGCGGACTTGGCCGCGCGCGCGCTGTTCTTCACGATCGCCGACGTCGCGAAGCCGTGGCTGCCGCTCGGCGAGCTCGCCGATGGCCTGTTGCCGGCGCCCGAGGGCTTCCTCGCCGGCGACGAGCTGCGCCTCCTCGACGTCGGCGCCGGCTGTGGCGCGATGACGCTCGGTGTGCTCGCGTTCCTCGCCGCGCGCGACCGGCCGCCGCGGGTCCGAGCCACGCTCATCGACCGCGACGCCGCCGCGCTGGCGATCGCCGAGGACGCGATCGGCGCCGTCGCCGGCGCGCTCGGCCTCGACGTAGACCTCGACGTGCGCGCCGCCGACCTCGACGTCCTCTCCCGCCTGCCGGCGCGCGCCTTCGAGCTCGTCGTGGCCGGCTCGGTGCTGAACGAGCTGGAGCCGGTTCGCGCCCGCGCCGCCGCCGACGCGATGCTCGCCGCCGCCACGCCGCACGGGGTCGTGATCGTCGTCGAGCCGGCGCTGCGCACGACGAGCCGCGCGCTGCACGCCCTCCGCGACGCGCTGCTCGGTGACCGCGCCGCGACCGTCCTCGCCCCGTGTACCCGTCGCGCCGCACCGTGCCCCGCGCTCGCCGACGAGCGCGACTGGTGCCACGACCACCGGCCGCTCACCTTGCCGCCGCGCGCGAACCAGCTCGCGCAGGTCACCGGCCTGCGCGACGGCGAGCTGAAGGTCGCCTACCTCGCGCTCACGCCCGACCTCGCCGTCCCCGCCAGCGCGGCGGTCCGGGTGGTGAGCGATCCTCGCGGCGAGAAGGGCAAGCACACGCTCACCGCGTGCGGCCCGGCGGGCTGGGTCCCGCTCCGTCTGCTGCGGCGCCACCGCGCGCCGGCGAACCGTGCGTTCGAGCGCGCGCGCCGCGGCGACCTGCTCGTGGTCGAGCCGACACCCGCCGCCGGTGAGGTCACCGCCGAGACGAGCGTCACCCCGCCCGTCACGTCCCCCGGAGCGCCGGACCCGTCCGGGCCCGGCCAGGCCTGACGCGCGCCCGCCGCACGCCCGCCATGCTCGCCGGTTGGCTAGAGCTGCGCGGCCTGCGCGATCTCGGCCGGCACGTCGCGGCGCGGCTCCTCCTCGAGCAGCTCCTCGAACATCGAGGTCATCTCGCCGCCGAGCGCCTCGAGCGTGTCGCTGTCGAGCAGCTTCTTCACCTTCGGGAAGAGCTCGCCCTCCTCCTCCTCGCGCGCGTGGTGGGTGACCTCCTCCTTCATCACCTTCAGCTTCGCGTCGAAGTGCTCGTCGTCGACGTCCATCTCGAGCAGGTCGGCGAGCACCCGCTTGATCGCGAGATGCTCCTCGGTCGACTCGATCACGAGGTCCTTCGTCTTCGCGGCCAGCACGGCCGGGTAGAAGTGGACCTCCTCGATCTTGGCGTGCGCCGCGAGCTTGTCGGCGAGCTCGGCGAACAGCTCCGCCTTCTCGCCGCTGTCGTCGGTCTTCTCGAGCTTCGCGAAGAGCTCGTCGACCTCGTCGTGCTGTTCCTTGAGCAGGGTCAGGGCATCCATCGGGTCCTCCGGTTGGGTAGGTGTGCGCCGAGGGTCTTCAAGCCCCGTGCCACGGGCCGGGCGTGGGCGCCGTTCAGCGGCGTGAACGCGCGCCGGCGCGGCCCCGCGTGGGCGCGTGTGCGCGGCGAGCGGTGTCGCCTCGGCCGCGCGCGGGCAACTTCGCCGTGGGAACGCGCGCCGGCCGCGAGTCGTCGACGGCACGCAGCTTGAAATGACGATGGTCAGGAGTAACCACCATGCACATCATCTGGATGATCATCATCGGCGGAGTCGTGGGCGCGCTGGCCAAGCTGATCATGCCGGGCAAGGACCCGGGCGGCATCATCATCACCATCCTGCTGGGCATCGCGGGCGCGATCGTCGCCGGCTTCATCGGCCGCGCCATCGGCTGGTACGACGAGCCGGGCCAGGGCCCGGGCCTGATCGCGTCGGTCATCGGCGCCATCATCGTCCTCGCCGGCTACCGCCTCATCGCGGGCGAGCGCGTCACCTGACGCCGCGGCGCGACCCGGCGCCATCAGCGCCGTCAGCGCCGAGCAGTGTCGTCCGGTTCTCGGACACGGGCAGAGCGGGCATGAACGGGCGTGACGGAGGGTGAGCGGTCGGCGGCGTGGAGGCGATCGGGGCGGCGTGGTGGTCCCGCGGAGGCACAGGTCGAACGGCCTGTGTCCTCCGCGGCTGGTGGAGGTCTGGCGCGATCGCCGTGGCCGTCGCTCGACGGCGGCGGCGGCGCGCGTCTATGCTCACGGTGCCAACGAGAGGAGGCATCCGATGAGCACAGCAGGCGTGAGGTCCCGGTTCGTCTCGCTCCTGGCCGCCGGCGGCGGTCACGTGAGCCAGACCGCCTACGAGCAGCTCGTCGCCTACGCGAGCGAGCGCGGCCTCACCTCCGGCGAGCTCAAGGCGCTGCTCCAGCCGGCCGCCTACCTAGAGACTGATCCGGTGCTCGCGGCGCGCGGCGTGCGGCTCGCCGACGTCAAGCTCGACGAGGGCGCCTGGAAGATCGCGCAGGACCTCGCCGCGAAGTTCTCGATCGCGCCGCTGTTCGAGCGCCTGGCCAACGCGCGCCCGGCCGCGCCCGCGCCGGCCCCGACGCCGCCGCCGGCGCCGGTCGGCGGCACCGCGCTCGCGCCGATCGCCGACTGGAAGGTCGAGACGCCCGGCGCGGCGATCACGTTCACCACCGCGATCGGCGCCCAGCGCCAGCCGGCCGTCGTCTTCGACATGCCGGCGTGGACCGACCCGGCGCCGAAGGACGCGCTCGCCCCGCAGCGCGCCGCGATCGGCGCCGCCACCACGGTCGACGCGATCGTCGCCGCCGCGCGCGCCGCGATCACCGCCGAGGCGGGCTACTTCGCCGTCGAGGACGTCCAGGTCAAGAGCAAGAACCAGCGCTACGGCCTCCAGGACCTGCGCCGCTTCGGCTTCTTCACCGACGTCGCGAAGGCGGCCGCCGGCGCGCCGCTGCCCGCCGCCGAGCGGGCCCGCCTCGACGGCGCGCTCGCCGACGCGAAGGAGCAGTTGCTCTGCGACCGCGACTACGAGATGGAGACCGGCTCGCACACGAACTACTGGCCGTACTGGCGCAACTACCGCGGCGTCCTCGAGAAGGCGCTCGCCCAGACCGCGCCGGCCACCGACGACTTCTGGCAGATCAAGAACCGGCTCGAGCAGATCTACGATCACAAGACGGTGCTCGGCTTCCGCCGCTCCGTCGACGAGAAGGACGCCGAGTCGTCGATCGGGCAGGCGGTCGTCTACCGGCGGCCGTACGCCGACGACGACGGCCACCGCGTCTCGCTCGCGCGCGGCAGCTACCCGACCGCGCCGGTCTACGAGGTGCTGAGCCTGCGCGACGGCACGAAGGTCTACCGCGACGGCGACGCGCTCTACCGCGATGCGGTCCCGCGCACCAGGCTGACCGACGCCGAGGCCGCCGGCGTGACCGCGCGCCCGGTCAAGGCGAGCGAGCTCGGCCTGCGCCCGCTGCGCGACGGCGAGCCGCCGCGCGCCGGCATCTCCTACGACTGGAACTGCGACGGCGGCGTCGACATCACGACGATCGACATCGGCTGGTGGGGCCACTGCCACAACGAGTCGCCGCTCAACGCGCTGGGCGTCGATCCGAAGCGCGGCGTCGACCTCTACCGCGCCGATCCGGCGGTGGCGCCGGCCGCCGCGCTCCAGCACTACACCGCCGAGGACGTCTGGGACGCGTGCGGCGCGCTGGCCTCCGACCACGAGGGCGGCTACCGGGCGCGCGACAGCTTCCAGTGGCGGCCGGTCGAGGTCGAGCGCAGCAAGTTCGTCGGCAGCCGCAACGACGGCGGCCACTGGATCGAGATCGAGCTGGCCCGCCAGGGCTCGCGCCGCGTGCGCATCGACGCCGAGGTGACCGAGCTCTGGCACAAGTCCGATCCGACCCAGGTCTACCCGGACCCGGCGGCCCGCTTCCGCCGCGACCTGCCCGACGACGACGGCGGCTTCGCGCCGAACCCCGACTGGGTCGCCGCCGACGTCGACGACGACGACGAGATCACCGTCGACGGCCTCGGCCGCAAGCTGACGATGCGGACGACCTTCATCACGTTCGACGCCAAGGGCGAGCGCTACCAGGCGAAGGAGGTCGTGCGGCTCGATCCGACCGTCGACAGCTTCGTGAAGCTCGCCGACGAGATCCTGCAGGCGCTGCCGACCGGCGGCGGCAAGGTCGCCGAGCACTGGTACAACGCGAAGCGCGGCGCGTACTACCAGGTGACGGCCGAGGTGAAGGCCGGCGCCGGCGGCGGCCGCCGCGAGCTGGCGCGCACCGAGGTGGTGCCGGTGGCGTCGGTGCGGCTCCGCCAGGAGACCGTCTACGACTCGGTCATCGACATCCACGACTTCGTCACGCGCAACATGGGCCTGCCGTTCGTGTTCGACACCGCGTCGGGGCTGGCGGTGTGGAACTACCCGGTCGACAAGGTGCGCATCGATCGGCTGCGCCAGATCACGCGCACCGAGGACGGCGCGCCGCTCAGCTACACGAGCTACCGGCTGCGCTACACGACGATGGGCGGGCCCGGCGGCGACGCGAAGTACATCATCCGCCGCGACGCCGCCGGCAACCTGGTGCGCGCGGTCGCCGAGGACCCGATGCCCGACTTCGCGTTCCGCAACGAGCACTGGGTGTGCGGGCCGGGCGCCACCGACGAGCACGGCACCGCCGCCTACAACGCCAGCGCGATGGACGACGGCTACCTGCTCGACAAGTCGGGCAACCGGGTCGTCACCGGGCTGTGGCGGCGGCTCGCCGCGCTGGTCTACGCGTCCTTGTCGGCGGGGCCGGGCACCGAGCCGGTGCGGGTGTTCGAGACCCGCGAAGGCGAGCTGCGGGTGTTCGCCGACGGGCCCTCCTTCCAGGCCGCGATCGCCGCCGATCGGCCGGTCGCCTGATGCGAGCGATCGCGCTCCTCGCGTCGATCACCGTCGCCGCGCTGATCGGCGGGTGCGTCACCACCCGGGGCCGCTTCCCGACGGAGGTGCAGGCGTCGATCGCCCGCTCGTCGATGAAGCGGCTCGAGACCGACCGGCTCGTCATCTTCTACCCGGCGAACCGGCGCGAGCTGACGATCCGCCTCGCCGATCGGCTCGAGCGCTGCGCCGACACGCTGTACGAGCTGGCGCGGATCGACAACCGGCACGCGCGCGAGAAGCTGTTCGTCGTCGTCCCCGACACCCAGTTCAACAACGCCTACGCGCTGCCGCCGGTCGCCGGCCTGCAGGACACCGCGGTCATCCCGGCGGTCAACACGTTCGACTACACGACCGAGATCGGCGAGCTGCCCGATCCGGGCGCGATCGGCTGCCACGAGCTGACCCACTACGTGCAGTTCAAGCAGATCGGCGGCCTGTGGAGCGGCGTGCGGACCGTGTTCGGCGACGTGCTGACGCCGCAGCTCGGCCTCGACCCGTGGTTCCTCGAGGGGCTCGCCAGCTACTACGAGACGCGCATGCAGCCGGGCATCGGCCGCGCGCGCTGGCCGGTCTTCACCGGCATGTTCGGCGCCGCGTACGCCGGCGGCAAGCTCGGCCCGAGCGACCTGTCCGAGTACAAGCGCGCGGCGGTGCAGGGCAACCACTACCAGGTCGGCACGATGTTCATCGCGTTCCTCGCCGAGAAGTACGGCGACCCGGCGCTGTGGCGGCTCGTCGAGCTGCAGGCGCGCTCGGCGTCGGTCGTGCTGTCGGTCGACGGCCGCTTCGCCGAGGTCTACGGCAAGGGACTCGGCGACCTGTTCCGCGAGTTCCGCGCGTGGACCGCCGAGCGGTTCCCGGTGCGGCCGCGGCCGGTGGGCGAGCAGCTCGTGCGGTCACTCGGCGCCGACGCCCGCTGGGCGTGGTCCGACAGCGGCGCGGTCGCCGTGATCGACAACGACCTCGATCGCGACACCACGCTGACGGTGTGGGAGGCCGACGGCAGCGTGCGCGCCAAGCTCAAGCTCGTCGACCTGACGCCGCCGCGCAAGCTGACCGTCGCCGACCCCCAGCTCGTGTCGGGGATGAGCTTCACCGCCGACGGCCGCGACCTGTTCTTCACCGCGATCGATCGCGCGACGACGTACCAGACGACGCGGCTCTTCCGCCTGCGCGACAGGACGCTGACCGAGCTGGCGACCGGCCTCGGGCCGGGCGGCGCGATCTCGCCCGACGGCAAGCGCTACTACCACCTCATCGCCGACGGCGACCGCTGGAGCCTCGGCGTCTACGACCTCGCGACCCACGGCCGCGCGATCCTGTGGACCGCCGAGCCGGGCCAGTACGCGCTCACCGTGCAGCCGTCGCCCGACGGGCGGCGCCTCGCGATCAGCGGCTGGAACGGCCGCCGCTTCGTCATCTGGATGCACGACGCCGAGAGCGGCGCGCGCACCGGCGAGCTCGCCAACACCGGCGATCGCCCGCTCTACGACGCCGCGTTCGGGCCGGCGAACAAGGTCGTCTGCCTCGACGTCGTCGACGGCCGCTTCCAGGTGTCGTTCGGCAGCTTCGAGGGCAAGCGCAAGGTCGTCACCGACACCGCCTACGGTGCGCTGGCGCCGCGCGTCGTCGGCGACCGGCTGCGCTACCTCGCGCGCGAGGGCAACCACTGGGACCTCGTCGAGACGCCGCTGCCGGGCGCGGCGAAGGGCGTCATCCAGCAGGACGCGCCGCAGCCGGGCGAGACCGCGAGCTTCGTGCGCGACGGCGTGCACGTCGAGTCGGCGCCGGCGCCGATCCGGGCGGCGCGCGTGCTGAAGGAAGGCGACTACCGCCTGGGCGAGGGGCTGTTCTCGCTCGAGGAGCGCGGGGTCGCCCTGAGGATCTCGGATCCGACCTACGCGGCCGGGCTGTCGCTCGGCGGGCGCGATCGCCTCGACCTGGTGCGGTGGGTCGCCGGCGGCACCGTCGACGTCCGGAACGGCGACCTGTCGGGCGCCGCCGGCATCGAGCTCGGCGTCACCGCGCCCTGGACCGTGGCGGCCTACGCGAGCGACAGCCACTACCGCGAGACGCTCGATGGCGGTGTCGAGCTGCAGCACCACGATCGAGACGCGCTCGTCCAGCTCTCGCGCACGTGGCGCGACACCTACGGCTTCGCGATCGACGGCGCCTACCGCAGCGCCGATGACGGCCTGCAGCCGCGCAAGCTGTGGGGCCCGGAGGCCGAGCTCGACTACGTCGCCGTCGACGGCTCGCCGAAGGTCGGCGTCGATCGCGGCGTGGTCGCCACGCTGTCGGGCGGCTACTACCCGCGCAAGACGCTCGACGACCTGATCCACGGGCGCGCCAGCCTCGACCTCTACGAGCCGCTCGGCTTCGGCCGCCGCCACGTGCTCCACCTCGGCGGCCGCGCCGACACCACGTTCGGCGACAACCGCGCGCTCGTCGAGGTCGGCGGCGTCGAGCCGCTGAGCGTGCTGTGGTCGAAGCCGGACACCGATCCGGACCACCACACCGCGACCGTGATCGATCCGTCGGGCGATCCGTTCCGCGAGCCGCTGCGCGGCTTCGAGGACCTGCCGATCCCCGGCTATCGCGCGGCGCTGGTCGACCTCGACTGGAACTACCCGCTCATCCTCGATCGCGGCGTGACCCACCTGGCGTTCCTGCCGGCCAGCTTCGTGCGCGAGCTCGACCTGCAGGCGTTCGGCTCGGCGGCGTGGGTGCAGTACGACGACATCGACGCCCACCTCGCGGTCGGCGGCGCGCTCACCTTCCGCATGAACCTGCTGCGGGTGCCGGTCGCGCTGCGCTACCAGCTCTCGCGCCGGCTGACCGACGGCGACGGCGTCCTCCACCTGCTTGCGCTATCGTTCGAGTGACCGTGGCGGACGAACGCGACGACGGCGGCGAGCCCGGCCGGGCCCTGGCGACGCAGGCGGCGCCGAAGATCGAGCTCGCGCGCTCGCTCGCCGGGCGCAAGCCGGGCCAGGCGATCGTCCTCGACAAGCGCGGCGATCTGGTGACGCCGGGCCGGCTGCGGCGCTGGCGGCTGGCCAACGCGGCGCTGACGGCGGCGGTGGTCGCCGCCGGCGGGATGCTGTGGGGACCGCCCGCCCTGATCGGCGGCGCCGTGGGGGTGATGATCGGCGTGGTGATCCGCAACGCGCGCTACGGCCGGCTGCGGCGCGCCTTCGCGCTGATGAGCGCGCGGCGCGACGACGAGGCGCGGGTCCTGCTGCGCGAGATCGTCGCGCGCGGCGCCCGGCGCAACGTGATGCTGACCGCGGAGCGGCTGCTCGCGGTCTGCGCGTTCCGCGCCGGCGAGCACCAGGCGGCGCTCGAGCACATCGAGCGGGCGCGCGGGCTCCTGCGCGAGCGCGAGCGCCGCACGCTGTTCGCGCGCATGCTGACCTTGCTCGAGGTCGTCGTGCTGCTCGAGGTCGACGTCGATCGCGCGGCCGCGAAGCTGCGCGAGCTCGACGGGCTGCCGGCCACCGAGTACTTCACGAACGAGCGGCGCTACCTGAAGCTGGCGATGGCGTTCCACCGCGACCGGCCCGACGAGCTGCCCGACGACCTCGAGCTGCACGACTGGGCGCGCGCGGCGCTCGACGACAACGACGGCGGCGGCCGGCTCGCGCTCCTGGCGTGGGCGTTCGACCGGCGCGGCGACACGGAGATGACGGAGCTCCTGCTGCGCGCGGTCGAGAGCCACATGCCGATCCCGCTCGCCCGCCTGCAGCCGTCGGTGCCGAAGCTGTACGCGTGGGTGGCCCCGCGGATCGCGGCGCTGGCGCCCGAGGACGACTGACCGGCGGCGGCGCGAGGCGGTCAGTCGGCGCGGACGAGGAACGTGATGGTCGCCGGCGCCGACGTCCGCGCGCCGCCGTGGGCGACGAACGTCATCGAGTCGTCGCCGACGAAGCCGTCGTCGGGCTGGATGCGCAGCTCGTCGGGGCGCGAGCCGGGCAGGAGCTGGCCGTGGCGCGGGCCCTGGACGACCGAGAAGGTCAGCGGATCGTCGACGTCGCGGCCGGTCAGCTCGAACGCCGGCGCGGTGCCGGCCGTCACGACGCGCGCCTGATCGTAGGCGATCGGCGGATCGTCGACGGGGGCGAGCGTGATCTCGACGCGCGCGCTGGCCTCGCGGAAGCCGTCGGACACCGTGTAGCGGAAGCCGGCGGCGCCGTCGGCGTCGGGCGCGGGCACGAAGCGGATCTCGTCGGCGACCAGGCCGACCGAGCCCTGCACCGGATCGTCGACGCCGATCACGATCAGCGGATCGCCGTCGGCGTCGACCGCCTGCTCGCGCAGGAGCGCGGCCGGGAACACGACGAGCTGGTCCTCGACGCCGTCGATCGCCACGCCGGACGGATCGGGCACGTCGTCGACCGACTGCACCTCGACGCTGACGTGGCCGTCGCGCTCCTCGCGGCCGTCGGAGACCCGGTAGACGAAGCCGGCGTCGCCGTGGAAGTCGGGCGCCGGCGTGAACCGGATCGTGTTGCCGTCGAGCTCGACCGCGCCGCCGACCGGATCGTCGACCTCGCTGACGACCAGGGTGTCGCCGTCGGGATCGGTGTCGTTGCGGAGCAGCTCGCCGATCGTGAGGGTGAGCGGCTCGTCCTCCTTCGTCGTCACGACGTCGTCGGTGACGACCGGCGCGTCCTCGACGCCGCCGACCCGCAGCACGACCTGCCCGCTGACCTCGAGCTGGCCGTCGCTGACGGTGTAGGCGAAGCGGGCGAGGCCGGCGCGGTCGGGCGCGGGCGTGAAGACGACCTCGTCGTCGCCGAGGTGGATGTCGCCGCCGAGGATCGGCGTGACCGCGACGACCCGCAGCCGATCGCCGTCGGGGTCGTTGTCGTTGGCCAGCAGCGCGTAGTCGGCGAGGTAGAGCGGCGCGTCCTCGACGGCGGGGAAGGTGTCGGGCTTGACCCGCGGCGCGTCCTCGACGCCGGCGACGTCGAAGACCACGATCGAGCGCGACGACGTCTCGCCGTCGGACGCCGTGACCTCGACGTGGTCGGTGCCGGCGAAGTCGGGGGACGGCGTGTACGTCGCGTGGGCGCCGTCGATCGCGAGGTGTCCGTGGGCCGGCGGCGTCGCGGTCCAGGTGAGCCCGTCGCCGTCGGGGTCGGTGGCGTCGAGCGCGAACCGGACCGGCTGGTCCTCGGTCAGCGCGACCCGCTGATCGACGGCGGCCGGGATCCGGTCGGCGGGGGCGCCGCAGGCGGCCAGCGGCAGCGCGACGGCGAGGGCAGGGCCCACGGAGAGAGACAGCGAGACCAGGGCGGAGCGACGCATACCCCGTCCGGATCGGCCGGAACCGGCGCGCGTCGAGGTGCGTTCCACGCCGGCGGGGCGCGGCGCTCAGTCGTCCATCGGCTCGTGGTCGGCCTTGGTCGCGCCGCAGTCGGGGCAGACCCAGTCGTCGGGGAGGTCCTCGAACGCGGTGCCGGGCGGGATCTGCGCCATCGGATCGCCCTCGGCCGGGTCGTAGACGTGCTCGCAGATCGTGCACCGGTAACGCTTCAGCTTCTTCGACATGCGCGCCCCCTGGCCCCGACGATAGATCAGGCCGACGCCGGCGCGGTGACCGGCACCACCTCGTTGCGCTTCATCAGGATCGGCACCAGGTAGCGCGCGACCTCGGAGAAGACGTTGACGCCGGGGTCGAGCATCGAGCCGATGCCCTGCGACGTCACCATCGCGACCAGCACCAGGGTCAGGTCGGTCACCGGCCGCACCTGGTAGCGGCGGCCGATCGCGAACAGCTCGTTGAACATCTGGCCGTAGTCGAGCGTCGCCGCGTCGCGCGCGCGGAACTTCAGCGCGAACTGCTCGAGCGCCGCGCGCAGGTCGTCCCAGTGCACGCCGTCGATGTAGGTGTGGAACCGCTTGAGGTGCGCGACCAGGTCGTCGGGCGTGCCCATCGTCAGGCACTTGCCCATGTCGATGAACTGCAGCAGCACGTCCTCGTGCAGCAGCTTGGCGAGGCCGACGTCGAACAGCACCAGCCGGCCGGCGTCGTCGACGACCATGTTGCCCGGGTGCATGTCGGCGTGGAGGAAGCCGTCCTCGAAGCACATCTTCATCATCACGTGGCGGACGGTGGCGGCGAGCGGCAGCCTGCGCTCGGCGGGCTGCGCGTCGATCTTGGTGCCGCGGACGAACTCCATCGTCAGCACCCGCTCGGTCGACGGCTCGAGGATGGCGGGGAAGTGGACGCGCGGCTCGTTCGCGAAGTTCTGGTAGAAGCGGCGGTAGTTGGCCGCCTCGATGCGGAGGTCGGTCTGGTCGCGGATCGCGTCGACGAAGTGGCGCGTGTGGCCGACCGGGTCCGACAGCCGCCACGTCTTGTTCCAGGCGATCACCCTGGCGCCGGCGAGCAGCATCGCGGCGTCGCGCTCGACCTGGCGGCGGATGCTCGGCCGCAGCACCTTGACGGCGACCTCGCGGCCGTCGCGCAGGCGGGCGCGGTGGACCTGCGCGACGCTGGCGGCGGCGACCGGCCGCTCGTCGAATTCGGCGTAGGTCTCCTCGAGCGGCTTGCCGGTGCCCTCCTCGACGATCTTGCGGACGCGCGCGAACGAGAAGGCCGGCAGCCGGTCCTGCAGCCGCTTGAGCTGGTCGATCGTCTCGGCGGCGAGCAGGTCGGGCCGCGTGCTCATGACCTGCCCCATCTTGATGAACGTCGCGCCCAGCGCCTCGAGGAGCTGGCGGAGGATCCACGCGCGCCAGCGGGCGACCGCGCGCCGGCGCCGCGCGCCGCTCCAGCACAGCCCGACGAGGATGCCGAGCCGGCCGAGCCCGTAGAGCAACCCGAACGCGAGCAGCACCAGCCCGACCCACAGCACGTGGACCGCATTGCCCAGTCGTCGCAGCATCGCCCGCAGCATATCGGACGAACCGCCCTCGCCGGCGGGTCAGGTTGTCGTCGGTGGCGGGGGAGGCCAGGGTGGCCAGGCGGGCCAGGCGGGGGACGGGGAGGCGGTGGGGGCGTCGACGAGGTAGGTGACGCGGTGGGCCTCGTCGGGCGTGGGCACCTGCCAGCGGCGGAGCATGCGCTCGATGGCGGCGGCGGGGACCACGGCGGCGGCGGGGCGGTCGCGGTTGCGGCGGCGCTGCTCGCCGGCGCCGACCTCGCAGTAGACGATGTGGGTGCGAAAGCGGTAGGCGCGGCAGAGCTCGACGAGGCCCGCGCGCAGGAGCCGCGACAGGTTGGTGGCGCTCCACGCGAACGGCCGGCCCGCGCGCAGGTGCTCGCGCGCGCGCTCGCGCGCGGCCGCGATGACGCCGGCCTGGTGGTCGCCGGGGTCGACGCCGAGCTCGTCGCGCAGCTCGTCGAGCGAGACGACGGCGAGGTCGGGGCGCGCCGCCAGCCAGGTCGACTTGCCGGCGCCCGGCAGGCCGCTGAGCAGGACCGCCTCGGCGACGGTGTCGTCGTGCGCGGGCACGTCGGCGCTGCGGGTGCCGCGGTCGTCGGCGAGCCAGACGACGCGGGTGTGATCGTCGGGGAAGGCGCGCGGCGCATCGAGCGCGCCGTGCTCGGCGGCGAGCTCGGCGTAGAGCGCGCAGTTGTCGACGATGCGGCGCTGGTCGGCCGGGTCGGCGGTGCGGCGGCCGCGCCCGTCGGCGGCGGCGACCATCGCGAGCCAGCGGTTGCAGGTCGCGAGCGACTGGCGCGCGACGAGGCGGGCCGCGTCGGCGGCCGCGCGCTCGATCGCGAAGAACGGCACCTGATGGGCGCGGACGAGGCTGCACACGTGCTCGCGCAGCGCGAACGGAACGCCGGCGCGCCAGAGCGCGACGCGGGTCAGCGACTCGCCGAGCGCGGAGTGGCCGCGCGAGCTGATCCGCCCGTCGGGCTCGACGCGGGTGGTGCCCGGCTTGCCGACGTCGTGCAGCAGCACGGCGGCGAAGACGATCGCGCGGGCGGCCGGCGCGAGCGCGGCGTAGGCCGGATCGGCGGCGAGCGCGGCGAGCGCCATCCGGGTGTGCAGCCAGACGTCACCCTCGCTGTGGAAGCTCGCGTCCTGCGGCGTCGCCGCCAGCTCGGCGGCTGGCACGATCGCCTCCAGCGCGTCGGCGGCCGCCGCCTCGTCGACGGCGCCGCCCGGCGCGGGGGCGAGCGCGGCGAGGTCGAGCCCGGCGGCCGTCATGGCGCGCCCCGGCCGTCGGGCTCGGGCGTCGCGAACAGGTCGACGCCGTCGGCGAGCTGGTTCGGCACGATCGGCCGCGCGAGCCAGTGGCTGCCGGAGTCGACCACGCTGGTCAGGAAGCTGGCGCGGATCCACTTGTAGCGCTCGACCACCGCGCCGCCGGCCTCGACCTTGAGGTAGAGGCCCTCCGCGAGGTCCTCCGGATCGGTCTCGCGCGCCGCGACCTCGCGCACCACGCCCGCCGCCTCGGCCGCCGCCGCCAGCCGATCGCGCCACGCCGCCGTCTTGTAGAGCGAGCGGGCGACCATCGCCGGCAGCGCGCGCGGTTCGTCGACGACGCCCTCCCACAGCACCGGCACCGAGCGCACGATCGCGGCCGCGCCGCACGCCGCCAGGTGCGCGCGGCGCCGGGCGGTCGACCAGAAGGTTCCGTCCGGTGCCCGGACATCGAACTCGAGGAAGTAGTGCGGCAGCGCGTCGTAGAAGACGGTGTGCTTCGCGTACAGCCACTCGCCGTAGACGGTGAGCCCGCCGGCGCACACCCGCCGCAGCGCCTCCGCGTGGGCGCCCGCCCACCGCTTGAACAGGTCGAAGTGCCGCTCGCGCGCGCCGCCGGTGAGCAGGTGGCCGCGGCTCTGCAGGCGCAGGCGGCCGCCGTCGGCGACCGACACGCCGGCGTTCGCGCCGTCGAGCTTCTCCTCGACGACGACGAACCGCCCGGCGAGCGCGGCCAGCGGCACCTGCTCGAGGTCGTGATCGCCCGGCTGCAGGCGGGAGCCCTCGAGGTGCGGCGTGCGCGGATACTTGTGGATCGCTTCCACCGCCGTCCCTACCTGGTGGCGACCGCGAGCATGTGGCCGCGCACGTGATCGATCGTGACCCGCCGCGCGCCGGCGCCGGTGAACAGCGCCGTCAGCGCGGCCGGCGTGAACAGCCGCAGGTGCTCGGGGTTGTCGTCCTCGTGCGACGGCACCGTCGCGACCACGGCGCGGCGCGCGACGCGGACCGCCTCGGCGGCGGCCGGCGCCGGATCCGGCAGGTGCTCGAGCACCTCGAGGATGGTGACGACGTCGGCGGCGCCGTCGGCCAGCGCGCAGCGGGTGATGTCCATGCGCGCGGCCGCCAGCTCCGACGCGCCGCCGCGCGCGACCGCGGCGAGGTCGGCGGCGCGGTGGGGCAGCACGTCGATCGCGAGCACCTGCACGCCCGGCATCGCGTCGAGCATCGGCCACAGGAACGCGCCGCGGCCGCTGCCGACGTCGACGACCGACGTCGCGCCCAGCCCGCGCAGCGCGCCGATCACGGCCCGCACCCGCGGCAGCTCGCCGGTCCGCTTGAACCGGTGCAGGCGCAGGCCGGCCTCGATGCCGGCGGCGATCGCCGCGTCGTCGTCGAGCTCCGGCCTGCCGAGCGCCCCGCGCGCGTAGCACGCGGCCAGCCGCAGGTAGTGCGAGCCATCATCCACCGCGCGACTCTCGCACGCCGCCGCCGGCCCCGTCGCGCGAGAAGCTCGCGGCGCGCGGCCGGCAGTCAGGGGGGGCCGGCGAGCCAGGCCTCGATGCGGGCCACCTGCGCCGGCCTCGCCGCCGCGCAGCGCGCCATCTTGCGGAACGCGCGCTCGATCTGCGCGTCCGTCCGCCGGTTGCCGCCGAACGCCGCCAGCGTGCGCGCGTGCAGCGCGTCGGCGCGCGTGGCGTCGCAGCTCGCCGTCAGCGCGGTGAGGATCGGCCGGAGGCCGTGCGTCTTGAAGATCGGCTGGAGGGCGCCCGCGTGGTCGAGCAGGTACTGCGCGACGACGTCGAGGAGCGCGCCTTCCCGCTCGGCGCCGGCGAGCAGCGCGTAGCCGGCGTCGGCGTCGGCCGGAACGAGCAGCAGGTCGAGCGCGTGGGTGAGCCGCGCCGGGTCGTGCGCCGCGCCGAGCGCCGCCGCGAGCAGGCGGCGCTCGTGGCCATCCTCGGCGCCGGTCGCCGCCGCCAGGACCCGATCGAAGACCGCCGGCTCGGCGCGCACCGCCGCGCACAGGAGGTCCGGCTTCAGGAACCGCAGCGCGCGGCTCGGCGCCGCCGTCGCCTGCGCCACCGCCAGGCGCGACAGGCCCGGATCACCCAGCGCCGCGAGCAGGCCCGCGAAGTGCTCGCGGGTCGCGGTCTCCTCGCGCGACTCGCCGGGGCGCGCGTCCCAGCCGAGCGCGCGCGTGCGGGCGCCGACCGCCGCGTCGACGCGCGCGTAGAGCC
>DASZXE010000884.1:0-20692 GCA_035546475.1 Kofleriaceae bacterium | reverse complement strand
CGACGCCGAGCAAGGCGACCGCCGCCGCGGCCAGGCCGGCGAGGCGCGCCGTCATCCTGGCCGCGCGATCCGCTCGCGCTCGGCGCCCTGCGCCTTCATCACCGTGTACGCCGTCATGTTGACGATGTCCTCGACGGTGCTCTCGTTCTGCAGGAGCGCGACCGGCCGCGACACGCCGAGCAGGATCGGCCCCACCGCCGACGCGCCGCCCAGGCACTCGAGCGTCTGGTACGCGGCGTTGCCGGCCGCCAGGTTGACGAAGACGAGCACGTTCGCGTTCCGCGTCAGCGTCGAGAACGGGTACAGCTCGCGCCGGCGCGCCTCGTCGAGCGCGACCTCCGGCTGCATCTCGCCGTCGATCTCCAGCTCGGGCCGCCGCTTGCGCGCGAGCGCGAGCGCCGCCTGCACCCGGTCGACCTCGGCGTGCCGGACCGACCCGAAGTTGGAATACGAGATCATCGCCACCCGCGGCGTCACGCCGAGCCCGGCGACCGCGTCCGCCATCTGCACGGCGATGTCGGCGAGCTGCTCGGCGTCGGGCTCGATGTTGAACACCGTGTCGCCGAAGAACTTGACCGAGTTCTGCATCACCATCATGTACATGCCGACGGCGACCTTCACGCCGGGCGCCAGCCCGAGGATCTGCAGCGCCGGCCGCACGCTCTCCGGATACGTGCGCTTGAAGCCGCCGACCAGGCCGTCGGCGTCGCCGCGCTCGACCATCATCACGCCGTAGTAGTTGCTCTGGCGCAGCAGGCTCCTCGCCATCGGCAGGGTCATGCCCTTGCGCGCGCGCAGCTCGGCGAGCCGCAGCGCGTAGCCCTCTGCGGCCGGCGCGTCGCCCGGATCGATGACGTCGACGTGCTCGAGCACCGACAGCGACGCCTCCTTGCACAGCAGCTCGATCTCCGCGCGCCGGCCGAGCAGGATCGGCCGGGCGATCTGCTCCTCGAGGATCTGCTGGATCGCCCGCAGCACGCGCAGGTTCGCCGCCTCGGGGAAGACGATCGGCCGCGGGTCGCGCTTCGCGCTGCGCGCCATCGATCGCATGATCGAGAACGCCGCGTTCGACGACCGCCGCATCAGCCGGTCCTTGTAGTCGGCGACGTCGAGCTCCTTGCGGGCCACGCCCGACGCCATCGCCGCCTCGGCCACCGCCGGCGCGACCCACCAGAGGACGCGCGGGTCGAACGGCTTCGGGATGAAGTAGTCGGGGCCGAAGCGGAGCGGCCGGCCGCCGTACGCCGCGATCACCGACTCGGGCACCGGCTCCTTGGCCAGGTGGGCGAGCGCGTTCGCCGCCGCCAGCTTCATCGCCTCGCTCACCGAGCGCGCGCGGACGTCGAGCGCGCCGCGGAAGATGTATGGGAACCCAAGGACGTTGTTGACCTGGTTCGGGTAGTCGGAGCGGCCGGTCGCCACCAGCGCGTCGGGCCGGGCGAGCACCGCCTCCGGATAGGCGATCTCGGGATCGGGGTTCGCCAGCGCGAAGACGATCGGCCGCTCGCCCATTGTCTGCAGCATCGCCGGCGTCACCACGCCCGCCACCGACAGGCCCATGAACATGTCGGCGCCGATCATCGCGTCGGCGAGCGTGCGGCGGCCGTCGTCGGCGCGGGCGTAGCGCCGCTTGTGGCGGTTGAGGTCGTCGCGGCCGGCGTGGACGACGCCCTTCGAGTCGCACAGGGTGACGTGCGCCGCGGCGAGCCCGAGCGAGACGCAGAAGTCGACGCAGGCGATCGCGCCGGCGCCGGCGCCCGACACGACGAGCTTGAGGTCGGGGAGCCGCTTGCCGGCCAGCTCGGCGGCGTTGACCAGGCCGGCGCCGGTGATGATCGCGGTGCCGTGCTGGTCGTCGTGGAAGACCGGGATCGACAGGCGCGCGCGCAGCTTCTCCTCGACGTCGAAGCAGGCCGGCGCCGCGATGTCCTCGAGGTTGATGCCGCCGAAGGTCGGCTCGAGCGCGGCGACGATGTCGACGAGCCGGTCGACGTCCTTCTCGGCGACCTCGAGATCGAAGACGTCGATGTCGGCGAACTTCTTGAACAGGCAGGCCTTGCCCTCCATCACCGGCTTGCCGGCGAGCGGGCCGATGTCGCCGAGGCCGAGCACCGCGGTGCCGTTGGAGATGACTGCGACCAGGTTGCCGCGCGCGGTGTACTCCCAGCTCGCGTCGGGGTTGCGCTCGATCTCGAGGCACGGCTCGGCGACCCCGGGCGTGTACGCCAGCGACAGGTCCATCTGGCTCACCAGCGGCTTGGAGGGGACGACCTCGATCTTCCCCGGGCGTCCGCGGCGGTGGTACTCGAAGGCGTCTTCCTTGCGGCCCATGCCTTCACGGTAACCGATGTCCCGGCCGCGGTCCGGCACGGGCCGGCGGCGCGTTGGCGCGCCCCCGGCGGGCGCCCGCGGGATCGGCCGGGGGCCGCGCGAGGTGGCTGACACCATCCCGGACACGGCCGGACACGAACGATCCCGCCAGGTTATGAAATTCACGCGCGTCGCCTGCGGAAAACGTCGGCAGACCTCGCGTATTACGCAGAGAAGGGGGCAGGTGTTCTGGGATACGCCTGCCCGAGGAGGACTTCCGTGCCCGTCCGCGATTTCGACAAGCCCGCCGCCCCCGCGTCGACGCCCGCCGCGTCGCCGCCGCCCAGCCCCGGCAAGAGCACGCTCACGTCCGGCATGGCCGTCCAGCGCAAGGCCGATCCGTCTCCCGCTCCGGCGGCGCCGCCGCCGGCGAGCCACGCGGGCGCCGGCCGGCCGCGCGCCGACATCTCGTACGTCGACGAGATCCTCGGCGGCTCGAAGCCGGTGCAGCTCAAGAGCGCCGGCGGCGGCTCGCGCGTCATCCAGCGCAAGGAGGGCGAGGGCCCGCAGGGCGAGGGCAACAAGCCGGCCGCGCCGCAGGGCGAGGCGGGCAACAAGAAGCAGGGCGAGGCCCCGCCGCAGGCCGGCGGTGGCGGCGCCGATCGCCAGAGCTCGAGCAACCTCGACGAGCTCTACCGCCAGGCCGAGCAGGCCGACCCGGAGCTGCGCTCGGTGGCGTCCGCGGTCGCCCAGGCCTCCGGCGGCAACCCGATGTTCCCGAACGGCCTCAAGGGCCGGCCGCGCGCGATGGAGAAGATCGCCAGCGACTACGGCGGCGACGCGTCGCGCCTCCTCGACATCTCGCGCGCGTCGATCGAGTACGACAGCATGCAGAAGCTGAAGGCCGGCCTGGCCCTCATCCAGGGCCGTGGCATCGTCGTCCGCAGCAAGGACCGCTTCGCCAACGCGACCGCCGCCGGCTACCGCGACATGATGCTGAACGTGCGGATGAGCAACGGCCACATCTGCGAGCTGCAGCTCCACCTGAAGCAGATCCTCGACGTCAAGAAGGGCGCCGGCCACCACATCTACGAGGAGATCCGCAAGATCGAGGCGCAGGCGGCCAACGGCGAGCTGAGCAACGAGCAACGCGAGCAGATCGACGCGCTGAACGCGCAGTCGCGCCAGCTCTACGACGCCGCCTTCGAGGCGGCCGGAGGCAACCAGTGAGCGAGCCCGGCAAGAACCGCTACTTCATCGTCGGCATCCGGCCGGTGCGCTTCCGCGTGCACGACCGCGGCATGACCGTCGAGGTGCTCGACTGGCAGACCGGCGAGCTGGTGCCCGACGGGAGCTACCTGTCGAAGGCGCTCGGCCACGGCGAGACCGAGGAGGTCGACGAGCAGGCGTTCGAGGCCGCGCTCGAGGAGCGCCGGGCCGAGATCCGCGCGCGCCAGGCCGCCGGCTGATCGATCGGGCGCGGCGCGGTGCGTGCCCGTTGAGGCGGGTGGCCGCGTGTGGGAGGTTCGCGGCATGAGCCCCCCGGCGGATGGTCCGAGCGCGTCGATCGTGGAGGCGACCGTCGATGCGGTGAACGAGGCGCGGGTGCTGGCGTCGTTGCCCGCGGCGGCGGTGCTGGTCGCGCTGGTGCCGCCGCCCCACGCGCCGGACGTCGCCGACGACGTCGTCCGCGACCTCGCCGACCTGCGCGCGAAGGCGCTCGCCGATCCGGGCGTCGTCGCGGCCGCCGACGCGGCGGTGCGGGAGGCGCGGCGGCCGCCGGTGCCGGAGATCGATCCGGGCGTCGAGCTGCTGATCGACGTGCCGATCACGACGCTCGACGGCGACACGCTCGCGCGCAAGGGCATCGCCCAGCGGCTCGTCGAGCTGGCGACCGCGGCGCCGCTCGCGCAGCCGCGGGTGGTCGCGCTGACCGGCGGCGCCGGCACCGGCAAGAGCTCGGTCATCAACCTGGCGAGCGCGATCCTGCGCGAGCACCCGGAGGTCGCGTTCGTCGACCTCGACGCGAACGGCTACACGAGCGCCGACGCGCTCAACAAGGCGCTGGTCGGCGAGCTGACGGAGTTCTTCTCCAAGGCCGGCGTGGTCGACACCTCCGACGCCGTGCGCGACGCCCTCAGCCGCTACGGCGGCATCGTGTCCGACATCGCGCGGGTCGCCGGCATCAAGGTCGACCTCGCCGGCGCGGTCAAGCGGCCGGCGTCGAAGGTGCTGGCCGAGATCGCCGAGATGACGCAGGAGGTCGGCAAGCGGCTCGTGATCGTCATCGATCACCTCGACCGGCTGCCGCTCAAGGAGCTGACCTCGATGATCGAGGCGCTCCGCCACTACGCGGCGATCGCGTACTTGACGATCGTGATCGCGATCGACCGGCGCGGCGTCGCCCTGCGCAACAGCGCCGGCGGCGACCTCGACCCGGCGCTGATCGAGCGGCTCATCACCGTCGAGCTGCGGCTGCCGCCGGCGGATCCGGGGCTGCTCGCCAACCTGGTGCTCGACGGGCTGGCGCGGCTCGGCGAGCGGCTCGGGCGCTCGCTGGCGGCGGCGCGCGCGCTGTTCGACCTCGACGACCCCGACGGCGGCCCGGCGCTCGCGCTGATCGACAGCCCGCGCGACGCGAAGCGGGTCCTCAACGCGCTCGCGGCCGAGCTGCCGCTGGCCGCCGACGGCGAGGTGCGCGACGTCTCGCTCGACGTGATGCTGCGGCTGCTGGTGCCCGAGCTCGACAGCCCGCGGCTCGACAAGCGCGTCGAGGTCGAGGGCGAGGAGAAGTCGGCGCTGCTCGACGAGCTCGAGCGCGCGATCGTCCACCACCGGCGGGCCGGCGGCGCGCGGGTGGCGTTGCGCGCGCTGTTCGCCGGCTAGCGAGCGCTCGCGCGAGCGGTCAACCATGACGCTGGGTGTGCGGGGTCTGGTACAGCGCGCGGGGTCTGTCTTCCCGGCGGGATGCCAGACGCCCGCGAGCTGGTATGTCCAGCACTCCTGATGAAGGTCTTCGCGAGCGATCAGCACGTCGTCGACCTGCCGCCCGGCCATCGCTTCCCGATGGGGAAGTACCGGGTGCTGCGCGAGGCGCTCGTCGCCGAGGGCGTGCTGCGCGCCGGCGAGATCCTGCCGGCGCCGGCGGCGACGCGCGAGGAGCTCGAGCGGGTCCACGACCCGGCGTACGTGGCGGCGGTGCTGGACGGCACGCTCGACGCGCGCGCGCAGCGGCGGATCGGGCTGCCGTGGTCGCCCGCGCTGGTGGCGCGCTCGTCGGCGTCGGCGGGCGGCACGGTGGCGGCCGCGCGCGCCGCGCTCGTCGATGGCCTCGCCGGCAACCTGGCGGGCGGCACCCACCACGCGCACCGCGCCTACGGCAGCGGCTTCTGCGTGTGGAACGACCTGGCGGTCGCGTCGGCGGCGATGCTCGCCGAGGGCCGGGTCGCGCGCGTGCTGGTCTTCGACGTCGACGTCCACCAGGGCGACGGCACCGCGGCGATCTTCGCCGGCGACCCGCGGGTGCAGACCTGCTCGCTGCACGGCGCGCGCAACTTCCCGTTCGAGAAGCAGGAGAGCGACCTCGACCTGCCGCTCGCCGACGGCGCCGGCGACGACGAGGTGCTGGCCGCGGTCGAGCGGGCGCTCGCCCACTTCGCGGCGCTGGCGCCGCCCGACCTCGTGCTCTACCAGGGTGGCGTCGACGCGCTGGCGACCGACACGCTCGGCCGCCTGCGGATGACCCACGCGGGGCTCGTCGAGCGCGACCGGCTGGCGCTCGGCCACTTCCGGCGGCGCGGCATCCCGATCGTCGTCACGCTCGGCGGCGGCTACGCGAAGCCGATCGAGGACACGATCGCGGCGCACGTGAACACGTACCGGGTCGCGGCCGCGCTCGCGCGTGCGTGAGGCCGGTACGGCGGCCGTCGGCGGCCGCGAGGGCGTCAGGCGCGTCAGGCGCGGACGTGGGTGCCGAGGTCGGCGGTGAGCGCGTCGAGGAGGGCGTCGAGGCCGGCGTCGCGATCGACGAAGCGGTGGACCATCGGCGGGCCGGGGATCGGGCCGTCGGGCGCGCCGCGGACGATGCGGCGGGCGGCCGGCTGCAGCGCGGTCGTCTCGGAGAGGATGTCGTGCCAGCGCGGGTCGGCGGCGTCGTGCTCGGCGATGACGGCGTCGACGACCGCGCCGGTCAGGGCCTCGATCGTCGTGTCGAGGTTCGTCGCGAAGCGCACGTCCCAGCCGCTCGTCACGTAGAGGGCGAGCGCGCCGCGCTGGCGCTTCTCGTCGCCGACCACCAGCACGCGGAGGCGGCGGATCGTCTTCTGCTCGCCGGGCGTCGACATGCGGCTCAGGTTGCCGACCAGGTTGCGCCAGTCCTCCGGAGCGTCGCGGAACTGCACGCCGACCCCGGGGTTGTTGCCGCCGGTCACCCGCTGGACCTCGCCCACCAGCTCGATCGGCGTGCCGCGGCTGCGGTCGAAGATCGCGATCGCCACCCGCGTCCCGAGCTCGATCGGGGTGTTGGTGTCGAGGAAACAACCGACCGCCGAGACGTCGCGGGTCTGGCACACGAAGAGTCCGCGGCTGGAGGCGAGCGGGGTCACCGTCGCCGCGAGCCGCGCACGGATGCGATGTGCGCGCCGGGACACGAGTCGTTCGTAAGTATCACGCATCAGACGGCGAGGCGGGCTCGCCGGTCGCGATCCATGCGATCGCATGCATCGCGGGGCCGCGTCCTGCGAGGAGCCGCTCCCGCGTTGCTCCCGTGCGGCCACGGCGCCGTCCTTTTTGCCGATTCGGCCGCGCGACGCGCGAGAACGGCCGATCGCGAGGCGACGACGTGGACGTCTGCGCGACGTCCCGAGGTGCGCGCGCGATCGCTGAACCTCGCGGTTGGCTCAGGCTGAAGCGGGGTTGCTCTGACCGAGATCGGTCCCGAGGTCCTCCTCGGGCCCGATCGATCGACGAGAGGGTTGGCATGCTGGCCAACCCCGTGAGCGTCCGAGCGGAGCTCGGCGCGGGGTTGCTCTGACCGAGATCGGTCCCGAGGTCCTCCTCGGGCCCGATCGATCGACGAGAGGGTCGGCATTCTGGCCGACCCCGTGAGCGTCCGAGCGGAGCTCGGCGCGGGGTTGCTCTGACCGAGATCGGTCCCGAGGTCCTCCTCGGGCCCGATCGATCGACGAGAGGGTCGGCATTCTGGCCGACCCTCCGAGTGCGTTGACAGGGTGGTCGCGTATGCTGAACATGTGAGCAGTCACAGCCCGAGGACTCGTCGAGCGAGCGGACCGCGCGACCCGCAGGGCATCGAGCCACCACGATGACGACCGCCGACGTGAAGGCCTTCCTCGATCGCGCGCGCGCCTCCTCGACGGTGGCGGCGGCGGACGGCGCGCGCGTCCTCTCGCTCGACGACCTGCGCGCCGCGCGCGTGGTGCCCGCGCCGCGCTGGAGCCTCGACGAGCTGACCGGCCGCATGACGGAGCTGTCGGGGCAGGGCTCGGTCGCCTCGCTGACCGCGGCGGTCGCGCTGGTGGTCGAGGCGCAGGAGCGCGGCGAGCCGGCGGCGTGGGTGACGCTGCCGCCGGCGAGCTTCTATCCGCCGGATCTCGCGGACGCGGGCGTCGATCTCGACGCGCTGGTCGTCGTGCGCGCGCCGGATCCGGTGGTGATCGCGCGCGTGGCCGATCGGCTGCTGCGATCGGGCGGCTTCGGCCTCGTCGTGCTCGACCTCGGCCCCGCGGGCGCGGAGGTGACGCTGCCGATCCCGGTCCAGGGGCGGCTGGTCGGGCTCGCGCAGCACCACGACGCGGCGCTGGTGATCGTCACCGACAAGCCGGCGGCGGCGCCGTCGCTCGGCTCGATGGTGTCGCTGCGCGCGGAGGCGGTGCGCGAGCGCACCCGCGACGGCTTCCGCGTGGCGCTGCGCGCGTGCAAGGACAAGCGACGCGGGCCGGGCTGGAGCGAGGTGGCCGAGGTGCGCGTGCCGCCGGGCTTGAAGTGATGCGGGTCGCGTGCGTCGACGTGCCGGCGCTGCCGCTGCAGCTCCTGTGGCGGCGCGAGCCGGCGTGGCGCACGCAGCCGACCGTCGTCGTCGACGAGGACCGGCCGCAGGGGGTGGTCCGCTGGGCGAGCGAGCAGGCGCGCGCGCTGCGGGTGCTGCCGGGGCAGCGCTACGCGACGGCGCTGTCGCTGGCGCCCGGCCTGCGCGCCGGCGTGGTGCCGCCCGAGGAGATCGCCGCCGCCGTCGACGAGCTGGCGGCGCGGCTGCACGCGCTCTCGCCGGAGCTCACGCGCACCGGCGAGGCGGTCCGGAGGCATGCGGCCGAGGGCCCCGCCGCGACGAGGAAGGCGATCCCTGAACCGGGGACGCTGTGGCTGGGTGGGGCGGGGCTGGCGTCGATCTATCCGTCGGCGACCGCGTGGGGGCAGGCGATCGCGAAGGTGCTCGACGAGCTCGGGCTCCTGGGCGTGGTGGTGGTCGGCTTCTCGCGGTTCGCGACCTGCGCGATCGCGCGCGGCCTCGGGCATCAGCTCGGGCACAGCCCGGGTGGCGGCGAGCGGAGCGCCGGCACGAGCGGCGCGGGAGCCGGGGCGGGTGCGAGGGCCGGGGCGGGCGCCGGGGCGGGCGCGGGGAAACCAGCGGGCGCGACGGCGACGATCGTCCGCGTCTTCGCCTGCGATGCCGACGAGCGCGCGACGGCGCGGGCGGTGCCGCTCGATCGCGTCGACGTCGAGCCGACGCTGCGCGATGCGCTCGCGCGGCTGGGCGTCACGACCCTCGGGCAGCTCGTCAAGCTGCCGGGCGGCGGCATCCTCGAGCGGTTCGGCGCCTCCGCGTACCGCCTCTACCAGCTCGCCGCCGGCGAGGGCTGGGATCCGCTGGCGCCCGAGCCGCCGCCCGAGGCGGTCGACGAGCGGGTCATCCTCGACGAGCTCGAGGCCGACGCCGAGCGCCTGAGCTTCGCGCTCAAGGGCGCGGTCGATCGGCTGCTCGAGCGGCTCGCCGACCAGCGGCGCGCGCTGACCGCGCTCTACCTCGAGCTGACGCTGCGCCACGCGGTCGGGCACCACAGCCGCCGCGTCGACTGCATCAAGCCGGCGACGCCGACGCTCGACGGCCGCGCGCTGCTCGGCCTGTGCCGGCTGCGGCTCGAGCACCAGCCGCCCGAGGTCGGCGTGTGCGAGCTGCGGGTGTGGGCCGACGACGTCGCGGCGACCCGCGAGCAGCTCGCGCTGTTCGCCGAGCGCCCGCGCCGCGACCTGGCCGCCGCCGACGCCGCGCTGGCCCGGCTGCGCGCCGAGCTCGGCGACGACGCGGTGGTGCGCGCGGTGCTGCGGCCCGGCCACCTGCCGGAGGCGCGCTTCGGCTGGGAGCGGCTGACGAACGTCGCGCCGCCGCGGCCGCGCCGCGATCAGCCGCGCCAGCTCGTGCGGCGGCTCCTGACGCGGCCGCTGCTCCTGCCGCCGCAGCTCCCGAGCGTGCGCGACGACGGCTGGGTGCTGTCGGGGCTCGCCCACGGCGCGGTCACCCGCATCGTCGGGCCGTACGTGGTGTCGGGCGGCTGGTGGGCCACCGAGCTGCACCGCGAGTACCACTTCGCCGAGACCCGCCGCGGCGACTGCCTGTGGCTGTTCTATGACCGTGCCCGCCGCCGCTGGTTCCAGCACGGCGCGGTCGAGTGAGGTCAGGCCCCGACCGACGAGATCCTCACTGGCCGAAGGCGCAGGCGTCGAGGGTCGCGTCGTCGATCACCCAGCCGCCGCTGTCGATGCAGATGTCGACGCTCGAGAGCTGGCAGTCGACGCCGGTCTCGTCGGTGACGAGCACGTCGTAGGTGCCGCACGAGATGCCGTCGATCACCAGGTCCTCGCCCGGCGCCAGGCTGTCGATGAGGTCCGGGCCCCAGGTCGTGCTGTCGATCGGGGCCAGGTGGATCTCGTCGAGGAAGTAGCTGCTCTGGTTCGAGATGGTGAAGCTGGCGCTGTCGTCCGTGCAGCCGGAGCCGGCGGCGAAAGCAAGGGCGGCAGCAGCGACGAGGAACGTGGTGGTCCGCATGAGGCGAAGCCATTGCCAGTCCCATGCCACGGCCATCCCCGCGCCGCGCCACGCGCGCGCGGCCGGCGCCGTGAGCCGTGCAGGCGCCGGCGTGCGCGGGCGCCTCGCCCCGGCCGCCGAGCGTGACGGCGCGCGCCCGCGCTCACCCGGCGGCGCGCGCCGACGCGGCGCTACGGCGTGAAGGCGTGCACGTAGACCGGCGCCACGTAGGTCGGTGAACCGCCGTTGGCCTGGAAGACGACGTCGAAGCGCGGCGTGCCGGCGCTCGCGCCCAGGTCGGCGCGCGCCATCGACCAGTCGTGGGCGCTGCCGCTCACCACCTCGTTCGCGCTGCCGATTCGCGTCCACGCCCAGCCCGGTCCGACCCAGCGGTAGAGGTTGCCGTTCTCGATCATGGCGTCGGCGCCGACGCCGCCGATCGCGTAGCCGGTGCTCGCGTTCGCGTCCTCGTCGACGAAGACGTGCCGGTAGGTGAACGGCGGGCCGATCTCGGCGTGCACGTCCACCTGCACCGCGTCGTTCTCGACGTACATCGACAGGTACGGGCTCGCCGGATCGCTCGACGTGTAGACGTGATCGTACGGCGCCGACGTCACGACCGCGCCGCTGCGCTGGAGCTGGAAGACGAGCCGCGTCGCGCCGCCCGCCGCGTCGACCACCGACGGATCGAGGTCCCACTGCACGTACGACCGGCCGTCGTCGGCGCCGCTCGTGCGCGCCACGCTGCCGGCGTACGTCCACGACCAGCTCGTGCCGTTGCCGGTGTAGCGGTAGACCGACTGCTCCTCGATCAGCAGGTCGGCGCCGATGCCGTACGCCGACCAGCCGGTGCCGGCGACGCGGTCGCGATCGATGTAGACGCGCCGCCACGTCCAGCTCTGGTCGTAGACGGCGCGGTAGCCGAGGTGGCCCGGCCCGTTCCACGCCCGCAGGCGGCCGAGGTACGGCGGCGCGCCGTCGGGCGCCGCCGACAAGGACACCTGGTTCGCGTCCTCGTGCACGGTCGGCGCGTCGTCGAACGCGCGCACCGCGAGGTAGTACGGCTGGCCGGGCACCAGGTTCGAGATCGTCGCCTCGCTCGCGTAGCTGCCGGGGCCGACGCCGCGCGCGTAGGCGGCGGTCGGCTGCGGCGTGACCACGACGCGCGTCGCCCCCGTCAGCAGCGGATCGGCCGCGAAGTCGAACGGCGACGTCTGGTAGTAGACCGCGTAGCCGACCCGGTTCAGGTCAAGGGCGAGGTCCCAGCGGACCGTCAGCGAGCCCGCGCCCGGCACGACCTGCTGGATGCCCACGCGCGGCGTCGGCTCGCCGGGGATGTCCGGATAGTGCGCGTGGTCGTTGTACGTGCTCGTCCACACCGGCGGCTCCGTGTCGGAGCGGTCCGCGTGCTCGAGGACGAACGAGTTGACGAGCGTGACCGAGCGGTCGGTCAGGTAGTGCCGGAAGCCGGCCAGCCGCTCGGTGACGCGGATGTCCTCGAGGAGCGAGTCGTGGCCGAGCGTCGAGCCGCCGGTGAGCGTGGCCTCCGACATCTGATCGGGCGGCCCCTCGGCGTAGCCGAGCGACAGCACGCGGAAGCCGTCCGCGCGGCCGGCCTCGGCGAGCAGCTTCGGCGCGAAGTCGTAACGGTTGTCCGGATAGAAGTACGGATCGGGGTTGTCGGTCGAGCCCGAGTTCAGCCGGTAGCTCTCGAACATGACGAAGTCGAGGTCGCCGCGCGGGATGAAGGCGTAGTGCGGGTTCTGCGGGTTGAAGAAGAAGAGGCCGCGGTTGTGGACGACGACGATGTCGGGATACGCCGCGCGCAGGCGCTCGAGGAACGCGCTGTAGCCGGGCGCGGTCCACTCGAACTTCGACTCGTTGCTCGACGCCGACGACGTCCACGCGTTCGGCGCCATCGTGTCGATCGTGTCGAGGAAGACGCCGTCGCAGCCGAGGCCGCGGCCGTAGGTGGTCGTCAGCGCCTCGCGGAAGCCGACCGCGTGATCGGTCGCGTAGGTCATCTCCTCGAGCGCGGCGAACCACGCCGGGTCGCCGACGTTGGTGAAGTAGCCGTCGAAGTTGCCGTTGCGGTCGGGAAGGCCGTCGCCGACGTGGTCGGACGACTCGTGCACCGAGACGTCGTCGAGGTAGAACGAGGCGAAGCCGGTGCCGCCGTTCGACGGCGCGCCGAGCGGGTCGATGCCGGTGAGCGGCTGGCCGTCGGCGTCCGGCCCGCGCGGGTCCATGCGCGGCCCGGTGCCGTCGCCGCGGAAGCGCGGGTCGGCGGCGAGCTGCGCGTCGGTGTGGCCGGCGGTCCGGACGTCCTCGCCGATCGACACGTAGCAGACGACGATGACCCGCCTCGACGGATCGTTCGGGTCGGTGCCGCCCTGGATCGCCGCCACCTGCGCGCGCGTGAGGTCGGGGCGGTTCGGGTTGAGGATGACGAGCTGGTGGCGCTGCGCGACGGCGATCTCGCCCGCGTCCCACGAGCCGTAGTTGACGAGGTAGTCGTCGACGGCGCGGGCGCGCGTGCGCAACGGCGACAGCGACGCCGCCTGCGCGATGACCGGCGGGCTCTCCGGCGAGGGCGGCTCGTCGCGGTCGACGTCGGTGCAGCCCGCCGCCGCCGCGAACGCACAGGCCAGGCCGACGGCCCCGCGGATGGGCTGCATGACCGCCAGCGCAGCAAGCGATGTGCCGCGCGCGCCCGCCGTCGCGCCGGCGCTCGACCGTCGACAGGGTCGGCGCGGTGTGGCGCGGTGTGGCGCGGATGTCGCGGCGCGCGCGCACGCACGCCGGCGCCACGGTCCCCGCCGCGTGTGTGGGGCCGCGCACCGGGCACATCGCGTGCAAGGTCGTTCATCGTCTCGATGCCTCGCCTTCTTCGCTCCCGCCTCCGCCTCCGCCGGGCCGCCCGTCCCTTCCTTCTCGCCGCCGCGCTGGGCGCCGGCGCGAGCGCCGTCGCCGCCTGCGGTGCGCACGCGCCGCCGATCCCGGCCGACCAGCGCCGCATCGGCACCGTCGATCTGAAGGGCACGCCGTCGGTCGACGACGACGAGCTGCACGACGGCCTCGGCCTCGTCTCGGCCCGCGAGCGCGGGCAGCCGTTCGCGCCGTTCCTCGTCGCCCAGGATCGGATGCGGATCGAGGGCTACTACCTGCGCCACGGCTTCCTCGGCGTCGCGATCGAGCCGACGATCGAGCGCCACGGCAAGCGCGCCGACGTCACCTTCAACGTCACCGAGGGCAAGCGGGCGAAGCTCGCGCGCGTCGAGTTCCACGGCCTGCCGTCCGGCTCCTACGTGAAGGAGGCGGACCTCCGCAAGCTGATCCCGCTCGACGACGGCGACCCGTTCGACTACCAGGTCTACGAGGAGGCGCGGCCGAAGATTCCGCTCGCGCTCGCCGAGGCCGGCTACGCGCGCGCGAAGGTCGAGGGCGTCGTGCTCGCCGACCGTCAGCGGTCGCGCGTCGTCATCCGCCTCGACGTCGATCTCGGCCCGCGCACCCGCTTCGGCGACGTGAAGCTGGTCGGCGTGCCGGCGGGCCTCGAGGACGCGGTCCGCAACCGCCTGAAGATCGGTCCCGGGAAGCTCTACAGCCCGCGCGCGCTCGAGGACACCCGCTCGCTGCTCTACGAGATGGGGCGCTTCTCGATGGTCCGCGTCGAGCTCGACCAGACCGCCGCCGGCGAGGCGACGCGCTACGACCCGCGCACCGGCGACGAGCTCGCCAACGTCGTCGTGACGGTGACGCCGCAGGCGCGCCACGACCTCCGGCTCGGCGGCGGCGTCGGCCTCGACCCGTTCACCTTCGAGGTGCGCGGCCGCGCGGTCCACTCGGTCGCCGGCTGGCCGTGGCCGAAGACGACCGCGCGCGCCGAGTTCCGGCCGGCGGTCGCCTTCCAGCGCGACGACGGTTCGCCGTCGCCCCGCATCGAGGCGTCGGCGGCGCTCGATCGCCTCGACTTCCTCCGGCCGCGCTGGAACGGCGCCGTCGAGGCGCGCTACTCGTACCTCACCGTCGAGGCGTACACGACGCACGGGCCGAGCCTGCGGCTGTCGGCGCGCACGCCGCTCTACCGGCGCTCGGTGCAGGCGTCGGCCGGCTGGCAGCTCGAGCTGGCGAACTACATCGACCTGTCGCCCGCGCTCGATCCCGGGCTGATCAAGATGCTCGGCCTCGGCGACGACGACCGGATCGGCTCGTTCGACCAGAGCCTCATGATCGACCTGCGCGACGACCGGCTGAAGACCCGGCAGGGCGGCTACCTCGACCTCCGCGCCGAGGAGGGCACGCCGGCGGCCGGCGGTGACGGCTCGTTCCTCAGCCTGATGCCCGACCTGCGCGGCTACGCGAGCGCCGGGCCGCTGACGCTCGCGATGCGCGCGCGCGCCGGCTGGCTGACCGGCGACGTGCCGGCGACGCGGCGCTTCTTCGGCGGCGGCGCCGGCGGCTATCGCGGCCTGCCCGGGCGCCAGCTCTCGCCGTTCGCGGTCTCGCCCGACGGCATGCTGCGCGTCCCGTACGGCGGCACCGCGCTGCTCGACGTGTCGACGGAGCTGCGGTTCCCGATCACGACCTGGCGCGACCTCGGCTTCGGCGGCGCCGTCTTCCTCGACGGCGGCGACGTCACCAACGGCTGGGACGAGCTCGACGTCCACAACCTGCACTGGGCCACCGGGTTCGGCATCCGCGTGCAGACGCTGATCGGCGCGGTCCGCGCCGACCTCGCCTACCGGCTGACCCGCACCGGGCCCGACGATCCGCAGCCGGGCGACCACTTCGCCTACCACCTCGGCATCGGGGAGGCCTTCTGATGCGGCGACGTCCCTGGCGCTGGATCCGGCGCGGCCTGCTCGTGCTGGGCGCGCTCCTCGCGTCGGCGGTGATCGCCGCCCTCGTCGTCGTCCACACCGACTGGGGACGCGACCTCATCCGCCGCAAGGTGGTGGCCGCGCTGCAGGAGTCGTTCCCCGGCTGCATCAAGATCGGCCGGATCGACGGCAGCGTGCTCGCCAACCTCGACGTCCACGACCTCGTCCTGTGCGACGCCAGCGGGCGCGAGGCGGTCACGGTGAAGCACGTGCGGGTGAACGTCGGGTTGCTCGCGCTCCTGCGCGGCGAGATCGACCTGCAGACGCTCGACGCCGACGGCGTCAAGGTGCTGGCGATCGCGCGCAAGGGCCAGCCGCTCAACCTGGCGACGATACACAAGGCGTCGCCCGGGCCGTCGACGTGGGACCTCGCGCTGCCGCGCGTGCGGGTCCGCGACCTCGACGTGACCGTCGATCGCGACGGCCAGGTCGATCACCTCGACGACCTCGGCATCGACGCGTCGGCGTACATCCCGGCCGACGGGCCGCTCGAGGCGCAGGTGTCGTTGACCGGCCGCGCGCGCGAGCGCGACGCGGCGCTCGCCCTCGACGCCGAGGCGTGGTCCGACGACGGCGGCGTGGTCGTCCCCGATGCCCACCTCGCGCTCGGCGACGCGACGATCGACGTCGACGCCGCGTCGTACCGCAAGGCGACGCCGGAGGCGGCCGGCGCGATCCACGGCGCGGTTGCGGTGCGCGCGCCGGCCGGCGTGCTGCCGCAGGTGGCGCCCGAGCTCGGCGTGTCGGCTGCGATCGACCTGTGGGCGGCGGCGGCGCTCGCGGTGCGCCCCGACCGGCCCGGCCTCGGCGTCGTCGACGGCGACGTCATCTTCCACGGCAAGGGCGCGGCGGCCGACCTCGTGCTCGACCGGATCGACGCGACGGTCGCGGTCGCGGGCGGCGTCGCGCGGCTGGTGGCGACCGCCGCCGGCGACGGCGGCACCGAGGCCCTCGCGCGCGCGCGGGCGACGCTCGCCGGCGGCGTCCTCGACCTGCGCGACGTGCACGTCGACGCGACCGTGCCGTCGCTCGCGGCGGCGAGCCACCAGACCCTCGGCGTCGACGGCGCCGTGAAGGTCGCGGTCGACGGCAGCGCGCGCGTCGGCGGCGAGCAGACCTCGCTCACCGTCCGCGCCCAGGCCCGCGCCACCCGGCTGCGGAAGGACGCGCTGCGGGTCGGCCTGGCGACGATCGACGTGTCCGCGAGCGGCGAGCCGCGCAAGATCGCGGGCGAGGTGAAGGTGGCGGTCACCGACGCCCGCAACGGCCCGCAGCTCCTGCCGGACGCGACCCTGACCGTGCGCGGCGGCGTGTCGGGCCCGCTCGACATCGACCTCGACGCGCGCAGCCGGACCTGGAAGGCGAACGGCCGCATCGGCGCCCACGTGCAGCTCGCGCCGCCCGGCGACGAGCGCCTGCTGGCGACGATCGACCTCGGCGATTACCACCTCGACCTGCCGCGCGGCAAGGTGAACGGCCGCGGCGGCCGGGTGACGCTCGAGCGGGACGCGACGATCGTCCACGACGTCCACATGCGGGTGGCCGGCGCGTCGCTGGCGGTCGACGCCACCGCCGGCCGCGGCAAGCGGGCCGGCCAGCTCGACGCGAAGATCGACCTGACCGAGCTCGACCTGTCGCGGCTGCGCGGCGTGCCGGGCCTGCCGCCGGCGCTCGGCGGCACGGTCGCGCTGAAGACCGACCTCCACCGCCGCGGCCACGCGATCCGCGGCGAGGTCGACGGCCGCGTGCGCGGGCTGGTGGCCCACGCCGGCGCGATCCCGGTCGACCTCGACGTCACCGCCGCGGTCGCGCCCCACAGCCTGCGCCTCGGCGTGAGCGGGCAGGGCCGCGAGCTCGGCTCGTTCTCGGCGATCGCGAACGTGGCGGCGCCCGCGCGCATCGACGACGTCGCCGCGTGGACGCGGCTCGACCGCGCCGCGGTGCGCGAGCTGAAGGTCCGCGCCCGCGCGCTCGACCTCGCGCGGCTGTCGCAGCTCACCGGCACGCCGCCGAGCGCCGAGGGCATGCTCGACGCCGACGTCGCGCTCGATCCGCAGCAGGGCTCGTTCGACCTGCACGGGCGCGGGCTGGTGATGGCCGGCGCGCCGGCGCCGCTCGACGTCGACGTCGCCGTCGACCTCGCCGATCCGACGCTGGCGAAGGTGACCGCGCACGGCGCGCTGCGCGACCTCGGCGAGGCGACGGTGACGACCGCGGTCGCGCTGCCGCCGTTGCCGTTCGATCCGGCCGCGTGGCGGCGGACCGACCTGCGCGCGCTGCACGCGATCGACCTGACGATCCACCGGATCGACCTCGACGAGTCGCGGGCCGAGCGGCTCGGCCTCCACGGCATCCAGGGCCGGGTCGCCGGCACCGTCCACGTCGAGCCCGGCCTCGGCCCGATCACCGCCCACCTGGCGGCCAACGACCTGATCGCGGGGCCGCTCGTGCGGCCGGCGCTCGTCACGCTCGACACCGACGTCCAGCAGGCCGGCAGCAAGGCCGTCCTCTGCATCGCGCTCGACGGCCAGAAGGTGCTCGAGGGCCAGGTCACGCTGCCGTACGGCCTCGCCCGCCTGCTCGCGCACGACGTGAACGTCGCGGCGGTGCCGCTGACCGGCACCCTGACCGTCGGCGAGACGCCGATCGCGGTGGTGACCCGCGCGATCGGCCAGGATCCGCGGCTCGGCGGCACGGTGCACGGGACGATCGACGTCGGCGGCACCGTGGCGGCGCCGGAGGGGAGCGTCGCGCTCGAGATCGACGACCTCGGCGCGCGGGTCCGCCGGCCCGGAGCCCCGGGCGCGCCCGTGCGGCAGCCGCGCAGCCTGGTCCGCCAGCTCGTGATCGACGCGACCTACAAGGGCGGCGCGGTCCACGGCGAGGTGCAGGGCCACGCGGCCGACGGCGGCCAGCTCGCCGTGGTCGCCGACCTCGATCCGGCGTCGCTCGCGTCGGCGCACGCGTCGGTCAAGGCGAACCACTTCCAGCTCGGCCCGGTGACGCGGCTGGCGCCGAAGGCGCTGCTCGGCGTGCGCGGCGTCCTCGACGCCGACCTGCAGGTGACCGGCGTCGATCCCGGCCGCGCCCGCGCCGAGGGCACGCTGCGCATCACCGGCGCGCAGGCGCCGATCGCCGACAGCGTGGGTGCCCTGCGCGACGGCACCGTCGACCTCACCGTGCGCGGCGGCGACCTTCGCGCGACGATCAAGGGCGACATCGAGTCGGGCCACGTCGACGCGACCGCGACCGCGCAGCTCACCGGCCTCCTGCCCGACGACGCCAAGCTCGACGCGACGGTCCGGGGCCTGCAGCTCATCACCACGTCGGCGCCGCGCATCGACGGCGCCGTCCACGCCGAGGTCGTCCGGGATGCGGACATCTGGCGCGGCGTGGTCCGCATCCACGACACCAGCGTCGACGTGCCGAAGAAGGAGGGCCGCCAGCTCCTGCCGGCGAGCCTGCCGGCCGACATGGTCTTCACCAGCAACCTGAACACGAGCGACGTGACGCCGCGAACGAGCGCCACCGCGCTGAGCGGCTGGATCGGCGTGCGGCCGACCCGCCCGTTCGTCGACCTGCAGGTCGTGGTGTCGCCGGTGACGGTGGTCGCCGAGCAGCTCCGCGGCGAGGTCGGCGGCCGCATGCACCTGCAGATCGGCGGCGACGGCGCGTCGCTCGAGGGCCGGGTCGGCGTCATCCGCGGCAAGGTGCTGCTGTTCGACCGCCGCTACATCGTCCGGCGCGCGGACCTCGCCTTCGACGGCGGCATCGACCCGCTGCTCGACATCCAGCTCGAGTACGACTTCCCGCAGCTCACGATGCGCGTCAACCTGCGCGGTCGCCTGAGCAAGCCGGAGCTGACGCTGTCGTCGGATCCGAACACGTACGACGAGGGCCAGTTGCTGGCGATCCTGGTCGGCGGCTCGCCGGGCAGCCCGAACGACCAGAGCAACCGCTCGGTCACCGACGTGGCGACGTCGGCGGCGGCCGAGCTGGTCGGCAGCTACTTCGTGCACAAGCTGCCGGTGCGCCTCGACGTGGTGAACTACGAGTCGGTGACCGCCGACGCGTCGAGCGCGCTCGTGGTCGGCCGGTGGATCACGTCGGAGACGCTGCTGCTGCTGCGGACGCGCATCGACCCGCGCCCCGACGAGAACAACAACGAGGCCGAGATCGAGACCTGGCTGACCGGCAAGCTGATGTTCCAGGGCTCGGGCGGCGACCGCGGCGTGCTCGGCGCCGACCTCCTGTGGAACAAGCGCTGGTGACCGCCTACAGCGGGCGCCGGTAGCCGCGCGTGCAGCGGGCGCCGCGGCGCTGGCGGTCGTCGCGGACGAAGCCGTGGGCCTCGTAGAAGGCGATCGCGCGGGTCATCTGCTCGACGGTGTCGAGCACCAGGTCGGTGGCGCCGCGCTCGCGGGCGAAGGCGACCGCGACGTCGAGGAGGCGGCCGCCGAGGCCGAGGCCGCGCGTCGCCGGCCGCAGGTACATCTTGCGCAGCTCGTACGCGCCCGGCGCCACCGGGAAGACGCCGGCGGTGCCGAGCAGGCGCGCGCCGTCGGTGGCGACCCAGAACGCGCCGCCGCGGTCGTCGTACGAGGCCGGCAGCGCGCGCAGCTCGTCGTCGGTGGTGGCGCCCTTGCCGAACTCGAGGTCGAACTCGGCGAGCACCTCGGTCACCAGCGCGACGACGTCCGCGACGTCGGCGGCGCGGACGCGGCGGATCTCGATCGGACGGGCCGGCTCGCTCACGCGACAGAAGCTAGCGTGTCGGCGCGGGAGGCGCCGGCAGCGCGGGCGTCGCCGGGGGCGCCGGGGGCGCCGGGGCCGCGTCGCCTGCCTGGCCGATGTGTACCTCGCCGGTGCGCTCCTCGAGGTCGAGCTCCGCGCGCGGCGCGACCCGGACGATCTTGCCGTTCGGCCGGTAGCGGTACCAGAGCCCCTGCGCCTCGAGCACCGCCTGGAGCGCGACCGTCCACGGCAGGTCGCGGCCGTGCATCGTCAGCCTCGCCTGGACGTCGTCGGGGACGACGATGTTGACGCCGCCGGCGGCGGTGATCGTCCGCAGCACGTCGCGGATCGGCGCCGACACGACGTCGAGCGACACCGGCGGGCCGTCGGGCAGCGGCTGGTCGGCCACGCCGCGCTTCAGCCGCTCGGCGCGCTCGCGCTCCTCCAGGTCGAGCTCGGCGCGCGGCGCGATGCGCACCAGGTTGCCGTCGGGCCGGTACGTGTACCAGAGGCCGTTCGACTCGAGCACCACCTCGAGCGCCTGGTCGCACGGCACCGCCTTGAGATCGACCGACACCGTGGCCTGGATCTCGTCGGGGATGATCACGTTGACGGCGCACTGCTGCGCGAGGAGGCCGACCAGGTCGCGCAGCGGCACCTGCTTGAACGACAGGTCGCCCGAGCGGCCGCTCGGCAGGGCCGCCGGCGCCGCGGACGGTCCGGGCGG
>DASZXE010000883.1:0-6375 GCA_035546475.1 Kofleriaceae bacterium | reverse complement strand
ACGCCGGCGAGCGCGCACAGGCCGACGACGATCGCGAACAGGAGCGGCGTCGCGGCGGCGGGGACCTCGGCGCGCGCGACGACGAAGCCGGCATCGATCACGCCGGCGGCGACGCCGGCGAGCGCGCCGTCGACGACCGCGTGCGCGAGGCTTCGCCCGAGCGCCGCGAGCCAGGCGGGCGACGCGGGCGACGCGGGCGCGTCCGGTCGCTCGGCCGATCGCAGCACGCCGCGAGCCTATCACCGGGCTCGCGCGGCTCCGCAGAGCAGGCTGGAACGGGTGTCGGGCGGCGCAGCGGCGCGGGAAATACGCCAAGGGGGCGCATTTCTCGGAGAGCGCGACCTCGCGGCGTTCGGTCCCGTTCGGACTGTTGCTCGCGCTCCAGTCCTCACAGGGATGGCCAGAGTGCATCTGCGCGGCTGCGCCCGCGGTCCCGTCACCGATTGTCCGGGCGCCGCACGGCGCAGAGGCGGACGCCCCCGCAGCCTTCTGGGCCTTCTGCGGGGAGGGGTTGGGTATGGAGCCCGATCTTCCTTGGTTCTCAGTCGGCGTGGTCGGGCGACGTCACCGGGCCGCCGGCCGCGGTCGCGTCGGCGCCCGCGCCCTCGAGGCCGGCGAACTTCCAGCCGTCGGCGCCGTGCACCCAGCGCTCGGTCTGGCGGCCCGCCGTCGAGTGCTGGGCGGCGGCGTCGCGCGGCTGGGTCACGACGATCGCGCTGGTGCCGTCGACCTCGTGCAGGTCGACGATCGACCGCGGCGCGCCGCCCTCGGCCGACATCGCGCGCGCGATCTCGAACCGGGTCTCGGCCCGCGTCGCCGCGGGATGAGCGGTCGACATGCAACCGGCGAAGCACAGCGTGGCGAGAGCGAGAGCGAGGACGGAGTTGCGCATGCCGATCAGATGCCCGAACGCGCGCCTCGGGTGACAGCGTTCGCCGCGCACAGCGGGTGACCGGCGCGCGACCTCGCACGTGCGTCGCGACGGCCCGGTCGCCGCATCCGTCGCGCCGCGCGACGAGCCGCCGCCGCAGCGGTGTCGCTCCGCGCCGCACGCACGCGCCGCAGCCGTGTCGCGCCGCGGTCGCGACGAGGTCACCGCGCGGCCACCGCGTCGCAGGGCGGTCGCGGCCGTCGCGGCTGTCGCGGGCTCGGTCAGCCGCCCGCGAGCGGCGCCAAGAGGTACAGCTCGTCGCCGTCGGCCAGCGCGCGCTCGCCGTGCTCGGCCACCGGACAGCGCTCGCCGTTCCACATCAGCGTCTCCGACAGGTGCGGGCTGTCGCGCAGCGCCGCCGCCAGCGGCAGCCGGTAGCGATCGCCGTCGGCGACCAGCCGCGCGAGCGTCGTCCCCGCCGGCACCTCGACCGTCTCGTCGACGTCGTACCAGCCGAGGCCGATGCGCCCGCGCACCAGCACGTGCACGCGGATCGTCTCGCCGCCGGCCGCCGCGCGCCGCTTGCCGAACAGCCCCATCAGCCGTCGAGGTGGTCCGCCAGCAGCTCGGCGAGCCCGAGCTGCTCGGCGCGCGCCCGCGCGAGCTTGCCGGTCCGCGGGTTCCAGTGCATGTGCGCGAAGTAGTCGTCGCGCAGCACCGGCAGCGCGACCTTCACGCCGCGCAGCGGCCCCGCGTCGAGCAGCCCGTCGCCCTCGCCGACCATGCGCGGGTGCGCCTTGAAGTCGTCGGGCCGCAGGCCCTCGCGCCAGTTGAACGCCGCGCGCAGGTCCTGGATCCGCTCGCCGCACTCGAGCAGGTCGTGCTCGGTCATCTGCCAGCCGGTCACCGCCGTCACCAGCTCGAGCCACGGCAGGTTGCCGGTCAGGTTCGTGAACATGCAGAGGCCGAGGCCGTTCATCGCCTGGTGCGCGTTCGAGTAGTGCGCCTGCGCCTGGCCCTTCCCCTTGGTGCCCTTCCAGGAGACCTTGACCTCCTTCGCCGGCACCGCCTTCGGCAGGCTGAAGCCGGCGCCGAACGTCTCGTTCCACGACGCGCTGCCGGTCGTGTGCCGGCCCGGCGCCGGATCGGCGACGTAGTTCACGCCCATGAGCGAGCTGAAGCGCGGGTCGTGGTACGCGGGCTCGCTGCCGTGCACGTGCACGGCGAACGCCTCGGAGCCCTTGCCGAGGTGCTCGCTCGCGCCCTTCACGCCCTGCGAGAGCCACGCGCCGCAGCCGGCGCCCTCGCCCATCCTGATCGTCAGCGCGAGCACCGCCTCCGCGTTGCCCCAGCGGAGATCGACGCCGTCGAGGTCCTCCTTGGTCAGGATGCCGCGCTCGACCGCCTCGCACGCCCACGCGATCGTCGACGACGAGCTGACCGCGTCCATGCCGTAGCGGTTGCAGGCGTCGTGGCAGGCGATGACGCTCTCGAGATCGTCGTTGAGCACCGCCGCGCCGAAGCCGCACAGGGTCTCGTAGTCCGGCCGCCGGACATCGGTCAGCCCCTTGTCCTTCACCCGCACGATGCCCTTGCACGGCATCGGGCAGTCGCCGCACGACAGCTTCTTGGTGATGTACTTGTCGACCTCGGCGCCGTCGAGCTTGTGGCTCTTCGACCGCAGCGGGAAGTCGCGGCTGCCGACGCCCTTCCAGTTCTTGACCGGCGCGTCGCCGTTCTCGATCGACAGGCTGACCGCGCCGGTGGTGCCGCGGTCGCTCCAGAGCTGGCGCATCGCCGCGACCGGCGCGGTGATCTTCATGCCGCGCCGCGGGAACAGCCGGTACATCCAGCCGAGCCACTTCTTCGGCTTCGCCATCCACACGAAGAAGCGCATGAACAGGCCGATCGACGACCGGTACTCGTCGGTGATCCGCTTCGACGTCGCCTTGAACGCCTTCGGATCGGCGATCGGCACCTCGCCGGAGCCGTGGACCACGATCGCCTTCAGGTGCTTCGAGCCGTAGATCGCGCCGAAGCCCTGGCGGCCGAACGCGTGGTAGCGGTCGTTCATCACCGACGCGATGCGCGCGCAGCGCTCGCCGGCCGGGCCGATCGCGCTGACGCCGACGTCGCGCTTGCCGCCGTACCGCTTGCGGAGCGCGTCGAACACCGGCGGGATCTGCTCGCCCCACAGATCGTCGGCCGGCTCGAAGACGACGTCGCCGTCGCGGATGACGAGCAGCGTCGGCACCGCCGCCTTGCCGCGCACGACCAGCGCGTCGAAGCCGGCCTTGCGGAGGTGCGAGGCGACCGAGCCGCCGGAGTTCGAGTCGGCCCAGGTGCCGGTCAGCGGCGACTTGCCGACGATCTGGATGCGGCCCGAGAACGGCGTGCCGGTGCCGGTCAGGAGGCCCGAGCAGATCGCGAAGCACGCCTCGGGCGCGAGCGGCTCGGCGCCGGCCGGGAAGTGCTTCCACATGAGCCACGCGCCGAGGCCGTAGCCGCCGAGGAACTGGCGGTAGACCTGCTCCTCGACGTCCTCGACCCACGATCGCTGCTCGGTGAGATCGACGTGGAGCACCCGGCCGAGGGCGCCGTGGCGTGGACGGGAGGTGGCGAGCGCGGTGTCCGGCACGGCGGGGATTGTCGCCCGCGCCCGCCGGGGTGACCAGCGGCACTTTCGCCTTCGAGGTCATGCCGTATGATGTCGGGCATGAAGCGCCCGTGGTCACCCGCGGTGTGGTTCGGCTGGCTGGCCGCCGTCGGGGCGTGCGGCTTCAGCCCGGACGGCGGGCGCGCGCCCGACGCGGTCGACGCCGCGGTCGACGCGCCGTGCGTGCCGGGCTGCAACCCGGCCGGCGACGAGGCGATCACCTGCGACGGCGGCCACGAGACCGCCACGCCGTGCGCGTACGGCTGCATCGACGACCCCGGCGCGCCGGTCTGCGCGCGCACGCTGGTGCCGAGCAACGTCGATCCGGCGACGCTGACGAAGTTCTCGCTCGCCGACGTGCAGGGCGGCATCCCGTTCACCGCGGGGACGCGCTTCGCGATCGACACCGACTCCGGCACGATCTGGGAGTTCCCGCCGATCGGCCAGGCGATGACGATCCGCACCGGCGAGGGGCTGAGCAACAACATCGGCTTCCAGCAGGTGTCGGCGACGATGTCGGTGCTCGGCGTGCTCGAGCTGCGCGTCGTGGCGGGCTCGACGCTCGAGATCTACGGCACGCGCGGCCTGGTGATCCTCGCCAAGCTCGACGCGATCATCGACGGCCGCGTGCGCGCCGACGGCGGCCTGTGCGACTCGGTGGCGAAGCGCCTCGGCTGCAACGGCGCCGGCGGCGGCTGGGGCGCGGGTGAGCTCACCGACGACGCGACCGGCTGCGCGCCCGGCGGCAACGGCCAGGACGGGACGTTCAGCACCGGCGGCGGCGGCGGCGGGATGGCGACCGCCGGCGCGAACGGCGGCACCTCCGACATCTCGTTCGGCGGCGTGGCGGCGAGCGACCTGTCGGCGTGCGCGGGCGAGACGCTGGTGCCGCTCGCCGGTGGCGGCGGCGGAGGCTCGTCGCCCGGCGCGGTCGGCGGTGGCGGCGGCGGCGCGCTGCAGATCACCGCCTACGGCACGATGCGCGTGTCGGCCACCGGCGTCGTCACCGCGGTCGGCAGCGGCGGCGAGGGCACGACGTCCTTCGACGACGGCGGCGGCGGCGGCGGCGCGGGCGGCGCGATCCTGCTCGAGGGCGAGAGCCTCGACGTCGGCGCCGGCACCATCAGCGTCGCCGGCGGTGGCGGCGGCGGCGGGCGCTTCCCCGGCAACGACGGCCAGTCGGGACGGACCGACGGCCAGCCGGCGCTCGGCGGGCTCGGCGACGGGCCGGGCATGGTCGACGGCCTCGGCGGCAACGGGGCGATCGACTCGGTCGCCGCGCTGCCGGGGCGGAGCAACGCGACCGGCAACCTCGACGGCACCGGCGGGGGCGGCGGCGGCCTCGGGCGCATCCGCGTGAACAGCGTGCGCGGCGACACCGCGCGCGGCTCGAAGTTCGTCGGCCGCTACACCGCGGGCCGGACGACCCGCGGGCGATAGCGCGGCGCGGCGCGGCGCGGCTCAGGTCAGCGCGAGCGCGACCGCGACGCCGGCGGCGACGACGATGATCGCGATGAGCGCGATCAGCCACGACCGGCTGCCGGCCTGCGTGTTCACGACCGCGGTCGGCGGCGCGTTCGCCCGCGACGGCCCCGGCCCGGGCCGCCCGACCGCCGGCGCCGGCGGTGGGACGTAGATCGCAGGCGGCGGCGCGCGCCCGTCGAGGATCGCGACCGCGTCGACCAGCGAGGCGAGCCGCTGGTCGCGGTCCTTCACCAGCATGCGATCGATGAGCGCCGTCACCGCCGGCGGCGTGCCCTGCGGCAGCAGCTCGAGCGGCGGGCGCTGGGTCAGGTGCGCCGACATCTGCTCGAACAGGTTGCGGCCCCCGAACGGCGGCCGCCCGACGAGGATCTCGAAGTAGAGGCAGCCGAGCGCGTAGATGTCGGCGCGGTGGTCGACCATCTTCGCGCTGCGGAACTGCTCGGGCGCCATGTACGTGGCGGTGCCCATCTGCGCGTTGGTCGCCGTCTGCACGTTGTTGGCGTCGGCGACCTTGGCGATGCCGAAGTCGAGCACCTTGGGCCGCAGGCCGCCGAGCGGATCGGCGACCAGCAGCACGTTCTCCGGCTTGAGGTCGCGGTGGACGATGCCGAGCGCGTGCGCGGCGGCGAGCGCGTCGGCGAGCATCCGCATCACCGGCACCGCCTGCGGCAGCGGCAGCGGTCCGTACGCGTCGAGGTACTCGCGCAGGTTGCGGCCGTTGATCAGCTCCATGACGATGCAGAGCTCGCCGCTGGGGCCGACCAGGACGTCGAAGACGTCGATGACGCCGGGGTGATGGATCTTGCCCATCGCCCGCGCCTCGTTCATGAACCGCTCGGCGACCGCCGGCTTCGAGCCGAGCTCGGGGAGCAGCGCCTTCAGCGCGACGCGGCGGCCGACGTTGGTGTCGGTGGCGACGTAGACCCGCGCCATCCCGCCCTCGCCGAGGGTCTGCTCGACCTGGTAGTGGCCGACCCGCTGTCCGACGAGATCGCCGCCAGGCATGGCGCGAGCCTACCTCGCGCCGAGCTCGTTGAGGGCGCGGACCGCGTCACGCGCGCGCTCGATGTCCTCGGCCGCCTGGCTGAGCGCCGACGACACCACCTGCACCGAGTCGGTCTGGTCCATGACGGCGGTCTCGTCGCTGGCGGCGCGCATCGACGCGCGCAGCGACGCGAGGGTGTCCTGCAGGACGGTCAGGTGCTCGGTCATCGCGGGCGGCGGGGCGCCGACGGCGGCGCGCTCCGGCTCGGTGCCGGCGGGCGCGGCCGGGCCCGAGGTCGGGGTGGCAGCGAGCTGCGCCTCGAGCTCGGCGCGGCGGCGGCGCTCGGTCTCGAGCTCGGCGCTGGCGGCGCGCACCTCC
>DASZXE010000882.1:0-4730 GCA_035546475.1 Kofleriaceae bacterium | reverse complement strand
CGTGGGCAGCCTCCGCCATCGCGGCCCGCACCTGCGCGGCGTCGGCCTCGGCGCGGGCTTCGGCCTGGGCCGCCTCGGCCTCGGCGCGGGCCCGCATCGCGCGCGTGTCGCGCTCGGCGAGCACCCGCGCCTCGTCGCTGTTGCGCTCGGTCTCCGCGCGCCGCAGCGCGACCTGCCGCTGGCGCTCGAGCTCGGCGAGCTGGGCGCGGGCGGCGATCTCGGCCCGGTACGGCGCCTGCAAGTGCGCGAACACCTGCGGGCTCTGGATGCGCACGTCCTGGATCTCGATGGAGTCGATGACGACGCCCCAGCCGCGGTCGGTGGTGTCACCGGCGGCGCCGTGGCCGCCGACGACCGGCGCGATCTCCGCCATGAGGTAGGTGCCGATCGCCTCCTTGCGCCGCGTGAGGCAGTCGTCGAGGGTGAGGTTGGCGATCAGCCGCCGCGAGGCGCCGATGAACATCTCGCGCAGCGTGGTCGCGAGCTTCTCGTTGGCGGCCTCGCCGTACGTGAAGTTGAGGACGCGGAAGGCGAGCTCCGGCTCGGCGATCCGGTAGACCGCGATGCCGCTCACCCGCACCCCGACGCGCTCGCGCGTGACCTGGTCGGCCGCGAACTCGATCCGCTGCAGCGTGGTCGGCACGATCGCGATCGACTGCCAGGGCCACTTCCACATCCGCGCGCCCTGGCCGGACCGCTTGCGATCGATCTGACCGCGTCGTGTGCAAACAAGGTACTCACTCGGCTTGGCGGCGACGAAGCCCCAGCTCTTGATCTTGTCGGGATCCTCGACGGGCTTGCCGGCGCGCCAGCCGCCGGTGTAGCGGTCGACGGCGCGGCTGTGCACGGCGCGGCCACGACGGCCGCCGCCGGTCGGCGGCGACGCCGCGGCGTCGTCGCGCTCGGCGTCGTCGGGGGCGCCGTGATCGACGTCATCGTCGTCGGCGGAAACGGGCTCGGGCGAACGGAGCAGGGTGAGGGCCATGGACGTTGTGCCTCGCACACCGCGTGCCTGCGAGCGCCCGCACGGTTGGCGCGTTCCGGCGGCGACGGGTGCGCCACGGTGACGCAAGCGGCGGTGCACCTGCTCCATCGCGCGCCACTTCCTGCTAACAACCAGGCACGCCTCGATCCGGGGCGGGCCACGAGGAGGTTGTATGCGACTGACCCGCTCCGTCCTCACAGCCGCGATGACCGCAGCGATCGCGGCGGCCGCCGCCGCCGCCGGCTGCGCGGCGGACACCGACGAGCGCCCGGCGACGTTCGACTACATCGTCGCGACCATCCTGCGCCCGAGTTGCGCGACCGCGACCTGCCACGACGCGATGACGAAGCGCGAGGGCCTCGACTTCAGCAGTGTCGCGGCCGCCGCGAAGTCCATCGACGACGATGGCCTGGTCCCCATCGGCGGCGGCGATCCCGACAACAGCCAGCTCTACTACGACCTCACCGCCGACGGCATCGACAAGCGAATGCCGATCGACAGCCCGCTGCCGGACGCCGACATCGAGCTGATCCGCCAGTGGATCGTCGACGGGGCGGTGCACTGATGCGCGCCTCGAGCCTTGCCATCGTGATCGCGGTCGCGACGATCGCCGTCGGTGCGACCGCCGCGCACGCGTACCCTCAGTACCAGCTCTCGCACGAGCAGACCTGCGGTGCATGCCACGTGTCGCCGACCGGCGGCGGCCTGCTCAACGACAACGGCGAGCTGACGGCTCAGGACGACGCGCACTGGGCCGGCGATCCGACGTTCCTCCACGGGGCCGTCACCCTGCCGGACTGGTTGCGGCTCGGCGGTGACTTCCGCGCCGCGGCCGGCGCGACCAACCCGGGCGGCGGCATGGAGGGCGCGGCGTTCCCGATGCAGGCCGAGCTCCACGCGGCCGCGACGAAGGGACCGATCACGCTCGCCGCCGAGCTCGGCTACACGCAGCCGAAGGAAGATGGCTCGGCGCTCACCGCGCTGCTGTCGCGCGAGCACTACGTCCGCTGGAACCAGCACCCGGACAACCTCGGCCTGTACGTGCAGGCCGGCCGGTTCATGCCCACCTACGGGCTCCGGCTCGCGGAGCACACCGAGTACGTCCGCCGTTACGGCGGCACGCCGCTGTACGGGGAGGTCTACGGCGTCGCCCTCGGCTGGATCTCGTCGGGCGCCGAGGCGCACGTCACCGGCTTCGTCCACGACTCGCTGCGACCGGACGAGGTCCAGGGCGACGGCGCGGCCGCGTACGTCGAGAAGCGGTTCGGCCGCGCGCAGCTCGGGGTCGAGGGGCGCTACGCTCACGCCGACGACAACGCGCGGACGGAGGGTGGCCTGACCGGGAAGCTCTGGCTGGACGGGCCGGCGGTGCTGCTGTCCGCCGAGGTGCAGGCGGTGCACCAGACGCTCGATGCGGGCCCCGCGCGCAACCAGATCGTCGGCAACGTCATGGCCTCGTGGTTCGTGCACCACGGTTACCTGCTCGACGTGGTGCTCGGCCACTTCGACGAGGACGTGAAGGTGCCCGACGTCGACCGCGACGCGATCGAGGCGAACCTGCACTGGTTCGCGCAGTCGCACGTCGAGCTCGTGCTGATGACCCGCTACCAGGCGATCGGCTTCGGCAAGGGCGGCGACAACTCCGGCTACGTGATGGCGCAGCTCCACTACCGCCTCTAGAGCATCGAACGGATCGGGGCCGTGGCGAGATGCGGCGTTGCTTCCCGCCTCCCCTCGTGTTGATCGCGGGCGGCGTGGAGGGTGCTGTCGGCTTCGTGAACCCTCGCGGTTGGCTCAGGCTGAAGCGACAGCACCCAATCGGGCGGCTCGTGCGAGCCGATGGTCGAGGCGCTCGACGGCGTGGCGAGGCAGCTCCGAGAGAGCGCACGCCCGAAGCGCACGGACGAGTGTGGTGGCCCCACACGAGGCCGAGCATCGGCCGTACGCCGGAGGTGGCCGCAACGTCGCGTCTGACCAGGGACGTCGAACCGTTCGGTGCTCCGGCAGCGACGACGTGGTCGGCCGCGTCCGCGAGGGCGGGCCGAGCTGCTCGCGGCGCTGGCGCGCGGCCGCCGGTGGTAGAACCGGCGCGATGACGCACCGGCGTGATGTCCGTAGCGGCCGCACGGCGGCGGCGCGCGCGCTCGCGGCGAGCGTCGTCGCGGCGCCGGTAGCGCCGGCGGCAGGCGTGGTCGCGATCGCAGGCGCGGCGGTCATCGCGAGCGCGGCGGCGATGGCGGGCGCGGGTTGCGGCAGCGGGGCCAGGCCGGCGGCCGAGGCGGGCGGCACTGTGCACCTCGAGGCCGGGTGGGCGGGCGCCGACGCGGCGGAGGTCGAGGCGTCGCTCCTGACGCCGCTCGAGCACGCGGTGCTGGCGCTCGACGGGCTCGCGAACGTCCGCGGGGTCGCCCGCGCGGGCGGCGTCGAGATCGACATCCGCTTCGTGCGCGGGATCGCGCGCGACCGCGCGTACGGGGCGGTGACGCAGGCGGTGCAGGGCGCGCTCGCGCAGCTCCCGGCCGGCGCGGCGAGCCCCATGATCACGGCGGGACGTCCGTCGACGTGGGTCTATGCGCGCGGGGACGGCGGCGACGTCGAGCTGGCCCGCGTCGATGTCCTGACCGTCCCCGGCGTGCTGCGCGTCGATGCGTGCGGCGGACGCCGCCCGACCGTCGACGTGCGGCTCGATCCTGCCGCCCTGGCCGCGCGTGGGCTCGACGCCCATGCGGCGATCGCCGCGCTGTCGCACGCCAACACGTCGGTGCCGTCGGGGTCGGTCGCGAGCGGCAGCCGGCAGCTCTCCGTGCGGCTCTCCGGCACGATGAGCACGATCGAGGACGTCGCGGCGATCGACGTCGACGGCCACGGGACGCACCTCGGCGACGTGGCGACCATCAGCGAGGCGGACCATCCCGACTGTCGGGTCAGCGGCCCGGCCGGCGCGCTGCTGCGGGTGGGCCTCGCGGGCGATCGCGACGCGCTCGCCGGCGCGCGCCGCAAGGTGGAGGAGCGCCTGCGGGCGGCGGGCCTGACCTTGCTCGACCGGCCGCTCACGGTCGGCGTGCTCACCCTGTCGGGCGAGCCGGACGCGGTGCAGGCCGCGCTCGGCGACTGGACGCGGTCGTACCCGGACGCGAACGCGGCCGTGCCCGCCGGCGGGCGCGAGGCGTTGCTGATCGTCCCCGGGCACGATCCGGACAGCCGCGCGACCGCGACCGTCGTCAGCGGCGAACCGTCGAGGCCCGGGCTGGCGACGGCCCGCTGGGGCATCGGCACCGAGCCGCTGTACGAGGCGACCGTCACCGGCGACGACCTGACGATCCTGACGCGGCGGGCGAGCCAGGCGGTGGTGGCGCTCTCGCACGACGCGGCGGTCTCCGGAGCGGGCTGCCCGGCATGCGCGACCGAGGTCGTCACCGAGGTCGAGATCGATCGTGCGCGGGCGACCGAGCTGCACGTGTCGAGCGAGGAGCTCGCCGAGGCGGTGGGCCTGGCACAGCGACGCGCGGTCTCGAGCCTGATCGACAGCGGACGCCTGATCGACATCACCGTCGGGGTCGATCCGGACCGGCTGCCGTCGGTGATGGTGACCGCGGCGGACGGGGCGCGCGTTCCGCTCTCGGTGCTGGCGGCGCCGAGCCGCGTCGAGGCGCCGGCCCAGGTGGTGCACGTGGACGGGCGGCGCGCGATCACGGTGTGGGCGCAGGGCAAGCCGGGCGCGTCGCGCTCGGCGGTGAAGGCGGCG
>DASZXE010000881.1:0-7530 GCA_035546475.1 Kofleriaceae bacterium | reverse complement strand
GGCCTGGGCGGCCGCTCGCCCGACGTCACGTGGACGCCCGCCTACGCCGGTCAGGCCAGCGACGACGCGGTCCCGGCGTGGTCGACGTCGCCCTTGCCCGCCGGCGGCACGCGCCCGGGCTACATGGCCGGCGCCTACCTGCCGGACTACTGGTCGCCGACGTTCGCCACGCTGTCGGCGCCGGTCTTCGATCGCCTGCGCGCGCGCGGCATCGGCTGGGTCGCGCTGTCGTCGGTGTGGAGCTACGGCCGCCTCCAGCCGGTGCCGACGCTCGAGCCGCGCCCGCGCCTCGCGTGGTCGGTCGCGACGCCGCGCGAGGAGCTGCGCGCGCAGGCCGCCCTCGCCCGCGCGCGCGGCCTCGACGTCGTGCTCGCGCCCCAGTGGAACATGGAGCTGTCGCCCGGCGGCATGGACGCGCTCGTCGCGCCGAAGTCGGCGGCCTGGTGGGACGCCTGGCTCGCCGAGGCCGAGCGCTTCTGGCTGTGGAATGCGTCGCTCGCGGAGGAGCTCCACGCCGGCGCGCTGCTCCTGCCCGGCCCGGTCTTCCACGTCTACTTCGGCCCCGGCGCGTACGGCAGCCCCGACGACGAGCGGGCGTTCGACGCGCGCGTGCGGGCACTCGTCGCGAAGGTGCGCGCCGTCTACCACGGCAAGCTCATCATCAGCGGCGGCGTGACGTCGTTCGACTTCCCCGGCGACGCGGATCTCGTCGGCTTCACGACGTTCGACCTCGGCCGCCCCGACCTGCCGCCCGACGCGACCGTCGAGCAGTGGGCGGCCGCGTACGAGCAGCGCTTCGTCGAGCGCGTCGACCCGCTGCACGCGCGCTGGGGCAAGCCGGTCTTCGCGTACACGGTGCACGCGAGCCGCGACGAGCGCGATCCGGATCCGTCGGGCGAGGTCGCCCAGGCCCGCCAGCTCGAGGCGATCATGCGCGCGATCGCGGCGCGGCCGTGGATCGCCGGGTCGCTCGCGTGGGGCTACACGATGATCGACGCGCCGGCGATCCCGTCGGACGGCGTGCGCGGCCGCACCGCCGAGGCGATCCTCGTCCGCGACTACCGCGCGCTCACCGGCTCCTGAGCGTCCGAGCGGGTCGCGGCCCGGCGCCGTCGCGATCACGCCGCGGTCAGGAAGTCGAACGCGCGCCGCGCCGTGCGCGCCGCGTCGTGCGAGTGGCGCGACAGCTCGAGGCACGCCGGGCCGGTGAAGCCGGTCGCGCGCAGCGCCGCCACCGCGCCGCGGACGTCGAGGTCGCCCTCCCACGGCACCAGGTGATCGTGCAGGCCGCGGTTCATCCCCTCGACGTGCGCGTTGACGATCTCGCCCGCCCACGCCTGCACGGTCGCGACCGCGCCGTCGGCCTCGGTCAGGTGCGCGTGGCCGACGTCGAGCGTCAGCTTGAACGCCGGATCGTCGACGAGCGCGCGCACGCGGGCGAACGCCGCCATGTCCTCGACGTACATGCCCGGCTCCGGCTCGAAGCCGATCACGACGCCGGCCGCCCGCGCCCGCGCGCAGACGGTGCGCAGCTCGGCGGCGAGGCGCGCATCGAGCGCGTCGGCGCCCGGCGCGTCGTCGGCGGCGCCCGACCACAGCGACACGACGGTCGCGCCGACCGCCGCCGCCGCGTCGATCGCGCGCGCCAGGAAGTCGACCCGCACCGCGCGGTCGGCCGCCGACGCCGCGAGCAACGTCGGCCGGTGCTTGCGCCGCGCGTCGAGGAGGAAGCGCGCGCCGGTCTCGATCACCGGCAGCAGGTCGAGCGCGCGGCACGCCTCGCCGACCGCCGCCAGCTCGCGCGCGTGCCCGCCGGCGAACGGATCGAGGTGGTGGACGTCGAGCGTGATCGCGACCGCGCGGTAGCCGGTCTCCGCGATCACCGCCAGCGCGTCGAGCAGCCGGTGGTGGGCGAAGCCGTTCGTGTTGTAGCCGAGCCGCATCTGTTCTCCTCGGGCCGGCTCGCGCGCGTTGCGCGCTCGGCCGCATCGTCGTGGGGATGCCCCTGTCCTCGCTTCGCTCGAGTCCCCACTCCTGGCGGCTGGCCCTCGGGTCCCGCGGCGCGCTCAGGTCGGCGCGAAGAAGTGCTTGAGCACCAGCGCCGGCACCGCCAGCGCGATCACGCCCACCGCCCAGAACGGGCAGCCGGCCACCGCCGCGATCGCCGCGTCGATCACCGGGATCAGGATGATGCCGCCGCCGATCGCGCGCCCCGTCGACGGCCCGTCGTGGCGGTGCCACACCGGCGCCCAGTTGCGCCACGCCAGCCCGAACGCGAGCACGACCCACGGCCACGCCCACCCCGAGCGCGGCAGCCCGTGCGCCGCCATCAGCCCGACGAGCGTGCAGGCGCCGAGCGCCGCGAGGAACGCGAGCCCGGTGCGCGCGCGCCGCGTCGTGTTGCCGTCGACCTCGTCGCGCGCGATGTACGTGAGCCCGGCGACGTAGAGCGCCAGCACCACCGGCCCCGCGAGCGCGACCGCCGGCCAGTGCACGCCGAGCGCGAGGCCCGTCGAGGTCGCCATCGCGACGTCGAGCCCGCGGCACGCGCCCATCACCAGCGGGCCGAGCCGCGTGTGCTTGAGGCCGCCGTTGTAGACGAGGATGCAGGCGGCCAGCACCATCGCGAGGATCGCGGGCGAGCGGCCGATCGCCGCCGCCGCCGCGAGCCCCGCCGCCATCAGCCCGAAGCCGAGCAGCGCCGCGAAGCCCGCGCTCACCTCGCCGCTCGGGATCGGCCGGGTCGGCCGCTCGCGCGCGTCGACGTCGCGGTCGAAGTAGTCGTTCAGCACGATGCCCGACAGGTAGAGGCACGCCGACGCCACCAGCGTCAGGCACGCCCGGTCGGGCACCGCGAGCCCGAGCCCCCACAGCACGAGCAGGCCGGCCAGCCCGTCGGCGACCGCGGTGAAGACGTTCGGCGGACGGACCAGGCGCAGCAGCGCGGCGACGGTCATGCACCCTCTCCCGACGACGGCGGTGGTGGCTCCAGGTGCTCGAGCAGCCGCTGCCACTGGCGCTCGAGCCGGTGCTCGCGCGAGCCGATCGGACTCTTGAAGAACAGGCCGAGGTGATCGAGCACGCCCTTCTCGCCGCGGCGCTGCGCCAGCTCGACGAGCCGGATCAGATCGATGCAGAGCGGCGCCGCCAGCGAGGTGTCGCTGCCGCGCCAGGTCAGCTCGAGCGACATCTCGGCGCCGCCGAAGCCGCGGAAGACGATGCGGTCCCACGCGAGCTTCCAGTCGCCGTAGCTCGGCACGTACTCGATGCCGACCAGGCTCTCGGGCGCGTAGCCGAGGATCGCGGCGAGCGGCGCCGACTTCGACCGCTGCTTCGCGGCGCGGCGGGCCGGATCGTCGAGCGCGCGGCCGTCGGCGTTGCCGAGCACGTTGTGGCTGACCCAGCTCGTCACCTGCAGGCGCCGGATCGCGAACATCGGCGCCAGCACCGTCTTCAGCAGCGTCTGGCCGGTCTTGCCGTCGGCGCCCGCGTGCACCGCGCCGCGCGCGAGCGCCAGCGCGTGGAGCGCCGGCAGGTCGGCGCCCGTCGACGGCGTGAAGTTGACGTAGGCGAGGCCGAGGTCGAGCGCGGCGGCGGCGTAGATCGTGCTCGGCGCCAGCGCGATCGTGCCGGCGCGCAGCGCGGCGAACAGCGCGTCGGGCGTGGCCGGCGGCGGCGGGCCCTCGGGATCCGCCTCGGTCGAGGCGACGTTGAGGACGACGACGTGGTCGCACCGGTGACGCTCGCGGAAGCTGCGCAGCTCCTCGCGCACGCGGTCGAATTCGGCGGCGGAGCCGACCGTCACGCCCAGCCGGCGCTCGGCCTCGGCGGCGGCGATCGCGGCGCGCACGGGTGCGGCCTCGATCACGCTGGCGGCGAGGATGCCCTCGGCGACGAGCGCCTGTGCGGCGTCGGTCAGCGAGTGGGCGGCGATCTCGTGGCCACCGAAGGCGACGTGGTCGAACCCCGCGAACGGCAAGGAAGAGAGCGGCGGCGCCGCGGTGGCGAGGCCCACCGGCGGCACGAGGCCCGCGCGGAGACCGGCCCAGCCGATCAGCGTGCACGATCCGACGTGGCCGGCAGCGCCGACGATCCAGACCCCCAGGGAAGGCATGTGTCGCGGCAGCATATCCTCAAGGTCGCCGCGGTGGTAGGCGCGGGAGCAGCTCTCGGGCCCGCCGAGCGCGCGGAGCGCCGGCCATGACGCGGCCTCGGGCGCGACGTCGCGACCCTCGACGGGCCGGCCCGGCGGCCGATGCATACGAATGCCAAGGAGCGAGCGCCCGCAGAGGTCGACCGGGGCGCCGCCCCCGCCGTCCCGGCCACCACCCCGGAGGTCCCCGGGGACGTCCCTGCGAAGGTCACCGAGGTCGAGCGGCTGCGCGCCGAGCTGGCGGCCGTCCGCGGCCAGCTCGCCGAGGCGCTGCGCGCGACGGCCGGCGATCGCACGCAGGACGAGCTCGCCAGCCGGCACGCGCAACGGCTGGAGTCGCTCGGCCAGCTCGCCGCCGGCGTGGCCCACGAGATCAACACGCCGATGCAGTTCATCAGCGACAACGTCCACTTCCTGCGCGACGGGTTCCACGGCGCGCTGGTCGTGCTCGATCGCCTGCGCGCGGTGCGCGACCTCGCCCGCAGCGGCGCGGTCAGCGAGGCGGTGCTCGCCGAGGCCGACCAGGCCGAGCTGGACGCCGACCTCGACTACCTGACGTCGCGGCTCGACCGCGCGTTCACCCGCACGCTCGAGGGCATCGATCGGGTCTCGCACATCGTCGCGGCGATGAAGGTGTTCGCCCACCCGCGCGACGACCTCGCCGACGTCGATCTCAACCAGGTGCTGACCACCACGCTGACGGTCGCGCGCAACGAGTACAAGTACGTCGCCGACGTCGTCACCGAGCTCGGCAACCTGCCGCTCGTCCTCGGCCACGCGGGCGACCTCAACCAGCTCTTCCTGAACCTGCTCATCAACGCGGCCCACGCGATCGTCGACGCCGAGGCGGCCGGCGGCGCGGGCGGCCAGGGCGGGCGCGGCAAGATCACGGTGCGCACGTTCACCGACGCCGGCCAGGTCGTCGTCGAGATCACCGACACCGGCTGCGGCATCGCGCCCGCCGATCGGCCGCGGGTGTTCGACGCCTACTTCACGACGAAGGAGCCCGGCCGCGGCACCGGCCAGGGGCTGGCGATCGCGCGCTCGGTCGTCGAGCGCCACTGCGGCACGATCGGCTTCGACAGCGAGGTCGGCGTCGGCACCACCTTCCGCGTGCGGCTGCCGGTCGCCGGCCCCGAGACGTCGAAGAAGCTCCTGCGATCGGAGCTCTTGCCATGATCGACCTCCTCGTCGTCGACGACGAGGTCGGGATCCTCGAGGGCCTCGAGCACCAGCTCCGGGGCATGCGCGGCCAGTGGCGGATGCAGTTCGCGCTCGGCGGCGCCGCCGCGCTCGCGGCGCTCGACGCCCGCCGGTTCGACGTCGTCATCAGCGACATGCGCATGCCCGGCGTCGACGGGATCGCGGTGCTCGAGCGCGTGCGCGAGCGCCACCCCGAGGCGGTGCGGCTCATCCTGTCGGGCGAGGTCGGCCCCGGCTCGCTCGATCGGCTGCTGGCGACCGCGCACCAGGTGCTGACCAAGCCGTGCCCGCCGCCGCGGCTGCGGTCGACGGTGGAGCGCGCGCTCGCGGTGCGCGACGCCGTCCACGATCCGGCGGTGCGCGCGCTGGTCACCGCGGTCGGCGAGCTGCCGCCGGCGCCGCGCCTGTGGATGAAGATCGGCGAGCTGCTCCGGCGCGCCGACGTCGGCGCCGGCACGCTCGCGGAGGTGCTCGCCGAGGATCCGGCCCTGACCGCGCGGCTCATCCGGCTGGCCGGCTCGGTCGGCAGCGGCGCGCGCCGGATCTCGTCGGTGGTCGACGCGGTGCGGGTGCTCGGCACCGACGCGGTGCACGCCCTCGTGCTGTCGCTCGAGCTGGGCGGCACCCGCGCCGATCCGGCGCTCGAGCGGATCTACGCGCACGGCCTGGTGACGGCGCACGTGACGCGCGCGCTGGCGCGGCCGGCCGACGTCGACGCCGCGTTCGCCGCCGGCGCGATGCACGACCTCGGCGCGGTCGTGCTGACCGTCGCGCGGCCGGCGCAGCTCGCCGCGCTGCGCGAGCGCGCGCGCCGCGAGGAGCGTCCGCTCGTCGAGCTGGAGCGCGCCGAGCTCGGCGCCAGCCACGCCGAGGTCGGCGCCTACCTGCTCGGCCTGTGGGGCATGCCGCAGCCGCTCGTCGAGGCGGCCGCCTTCCACCACGACCCCGGCCGGCTGCCCGGCGAGCTCGGGCTGGCGGGCGCGGTCTACCTCGCGAACCTGCTCGTCGCCGACGGCCACCACGCCGAGCCGGACGGCGGCTGGCTGGCGCGCGCCGGGGTCGCCGGCGAGCTGCCGCGCTGGCGCAAGCTCGCCGCGCCCTACCTGGCGGCGTCATGACCGCGCCGCCGCGCGCCCGCCTGCTGATCGTCGACGACGAGCCGGAGCTGCTCGAGAGCCTCACCGACCTCCTGCGCCGCGACGCCGAGGTGCGCACCGCGGTCGGCGGCGAGGCCGCGCTCGAGCTCGCGTCGCGCTTCCACCCGCAGGTCGTGGTCAGCGACATGCGCATGCCCGGCATGGACGGCGCGGAGCTCCTCGCGCGCATCCGCGAGCGCGAGCCGGACGCGGTGCGCATCCTGCTCACCGGCTACACCGACCTCGAGGCGGCGCTGCGGGCGGTCAACGAGGGCGGCGTCTTCCGCTTCCTCACCAAGCCGTGTCCGCCGTCGACGCTGCGCAAGGCGCTGCGCGACGCCGTCGAGCAGCACCGGATGGTGACCGCCGACCGCGAGCTGATGGCGGCGCGCCTCGGCCAGCTCTCGAGCCAGCTCGTCCACGCCGAGCGGCTGGCGACGCTCGGCACCATGTCGGCGGCGATGGCGCACGAGATGAACAACGCGCTGACGCTGCTGACGCCGGCGATCTACGCGGTCAAGCGCGCGGCGGAGGCGGGCCAGCCGCCCGACGCCGAGGACATCGCCCACCTGATGAAGGGGCGCGACCGGCTGCTCGCGCACTCGCGGCAGGTGCTCGCGGTCGCGCGCCGGCGGCCGCGCGCGATCGAGGACGTCGACGTGAGCGAGCTGATCCGCGAGGTGGCGGCGCTGCTGCGCGACGTCGGCGTGACGAAGCGGGTCGCGGTCGCGCTCGAGCTGCCCGACGCGCCGGCGCGCGTGGCGATCGACGCCGGCGAGCTGGAGCAGATCGTCCTCAACCTGGCGAAGAACGCGGTCGACGCGCTGACGGAGGGGGGCGGCGGCCACCTGACGCTGCGGGTCGCCGTCGACGAGGCGCGGGTGACGCTCGAGGTCGCCGACGACGGCTGCGGCATCCCGCCGGAGTCGCTGCGGCAGATCTGGGAGCCGTACTTCACGACCAAGCCGCCCGGCGCCGGCACCGGCCTCGGCCTGCCGGTCGTCCGCTCGCTCGTCGAGAGCCACGACGGCACCATCC
>DASZXE010000880.1:0-9457 GCA_035546475.1 Kofleriaceae bacterium | reverse complement strand
ACGACGTTCGCGATCCGCGAGAGCTGGCACCCGCGGTGGACGATCGCGATCGACGGCCACCGGGCGACCGTGCGCCGGCTCAGCCCCGACATCCTCGGCGTCGACGTCGGCCCCGGCGAGCACCACCTGGTCGCCCGCTTCGAGCGGCCGCTCTGGTGCTGGCTGCTCTGGCTGCTCGTCCCGCTCTGCATCGCCGTCGAGCCGGTCGCCCGGGCCGTGCGCCGCCGCCTGCGCCGCGCGGCCGCGCCCGCCGCGCCCGCCACGCCCTGATCGGCGTAGGCTCGCCGCATGGGCGGAACCGAGCTGATCCTTCCCGACGACGCGCCGGCGGCCTATCGCGAGGACACCGTGTGCGGCGCGTTCCAGCGCACGGTCGAGGCGCGCGGCGACGCGATCGCGCTGCGCACCCGCGGCGGCGCGACGACGATCACCTGGCGCGAGTACGGCGAGCGCGTGCGCCGCTACGCCGCCGGGCTCGCCGGCCTCGGCGTCGGCCCCGGCGACACGGTCGCCTTCCTGCTGGTCAACCGGCCCGAGCTGATGCTGCTCGACACCGCCGCCGTCCACCTCGGCGCCGCCGGCTTCTCGATCTACACGACGTCGGCGCACGAGCAGATCCACCACCTGCTCGTCGACTCCGGCACCCGGGTCGCGGTGACCGAGCCGGCGCTGCTCGACCGGCTCCTCGACGCCGCCGACGGCACCGCGGTCGACACCGTCATCCTCGTCGAGGGCCACGACGGCCGCGCGCTCTCGCTCGCCCAGCTCGAGGCGACGCCGGCCCCTCACGGCTGGGCGTTCGACGCCGCCTGGCGCGCGGTCACGCCCGAAACCCTGCTCACGATCATCTACACGTCGGGCACCACCGGGCCGTCGAAGGGCGTCGAGCTCACCCACGCCAACATGGTCTTCGAGCAGCGCGCGTTCTACGCCGCGCGCGGCGGCCACACCGACAGCCGCATCATCTCTTACCTGCCGCACGCCCACATCGCCGATCGCATGGGAACCCATTATCTGGCGATGTTCCTCGGCGCGGCGGTGACGACCTGCCCCGATCCGCGCCAGCTCTTCGACCACGTCGCCGACGTCCAGCCGACCGAGTTCACCGGCGTCCCGCGGGTCTGGGAGAAGCTCAAGGCCGCGATCGAGGCGCGCTTCGCGTCGGCGGAGCCGGAGCGGCGCGCCGCGGTGCTGGGCGCGCTCGAGGCCTCGCTCGCCAAGGTGCGCCTCGAGCAGGCCGGCCAGCCGGTGCCCGACGCGCTCGCCGCCGGGGTCGCCCGCGCCGAGGCGATGGTCTTCGCCCCGCTGCGCGCCGCCCTCGGCCTCGGCCAGTCGCGCGCGTTCTTCGTCGGCGCCGCGCCGACGCCGCGCGAGGTGCTCGAGTTCTTCCACGCGCTCGGCATGCCGCTCTGCGAGGTGTGGGGCATGTCGGAGCTGTCGTGCGTCGCCACCGCCATCCCGCGCGACCGGAGCAAGATCGGCTCGGTCGGGCGCGCGCTGCCCGGCGTCGAGCTGCGGCTCGCCGACGACGGCGAGGTGATGGTGCGCGGCCCGCTCGTCATGCGCGGCTACCGCAACCTGCCCGAGCAGACCGCGGCGACCGTCGGCCCCGACGGCTGGCTCGCCACCGGCGACCTCGGCGAGCTCGACGGCGAGGGCTTCCTCCGCATCGTCGATCGCAAGAAGGAGATCCTGATCAACGCCGCCGGCAAGAACATGTCGCCGGCCAACATCGAGGCGCGCATCAAGACGTCGAGCCCGCTCATCGGCCAGGCGTGCGTGATCGGCGACGGCCGCCCGTACAACGTCGCCCTGGTCGTCCTCGATCCCGACGGCGCGGCGGCGTTCGCGAAGGCGCGCGGCCTCGACGCGGCGCCGGCCCGGCTCGTCGAGACCGCCGAGGTACACGCCGAGCTCGAGCGCGCGATCGCGGCGGCCAACGGCCACCTGTCGCGGGTCGAGCAGATCAAGCGCTACGCGCTGCTCGCCGACGAATGGCTGCCCGGCGGCGACGAGCTGACGCCGACGATGAAGCTGCGCCGCAAGCCGATCGCCGCCAAGTACGCGGCGCAGATCGCCGCGCTCTACGCCGCGCCCGCCGACGACGCCCGCTGATCAGTCGGCCGGCGGCGCGGCCGCGTCGAGCGGCACCGCCGTCGCGCCCGCGTCATCCGGCGCCACGCCGGTCGCCCCGGTCGTCGCTCCGGTCGTCGCCCCGCCCGCCGGCTCCGCCTGCAGGATCGGCATGATCAGCTTGTAGATGACGAGCCGCCACTTGTCGTCGCTGCGGCTGAATTCGAAGTTGCCGGTGATGGTCGCGTTGTCGTACTGGAGCAGGACGACCAGCGTGGCGTAGTTGCGGCCCGGGTTGAGCCGCACGCCGCGGACGTCGAGCACGCGGTCGAAGGCGCCGAGCGTGGCGCGGCGCTTGGTCTCGGTGCGGCGCAGGTCGTCGACGGGGATCGCCTGCTGGAACGCCGGCGACGCCTCCTGCCAGAGCTGGTCGATCTCGCCCTTCGCCGAGTGGACGAGCACGCCCTCGACCGCCGCCTTCAGCTCGGCGATCTCGTCGGGCCGCGGCGCGATGCGCTCCTTGCGCTGCTCCTTGTTCGACGCGATCGCGTCGGGCACCTCGATCGCGAGGCCGAGCAGCTTCCAGCGGTGGTCCTCCCAGCGGAAGCTGACGCTGCCGCGCGTCTTCGCCTTCTCGTACTGCAGCGACATGTCGAGGCGGCCGGTCTTGCCGCCGGGGCCGTGGCCGGTCTCGGTGCGGATGACGGCGCCGATCTCGATGAAGCGGCCGAGCGTCTTGTTCATCTCGGTCATCTGGTCGACGAACGTCTGGCGGTCGCGGACGACGCCCTGGAAGCGCTCCGATGCGTCGTCGTAGACCGCGACGGCCTTGCCGTCGCGCAAGGCGATCAGGATCCGCTCGGCGTCGGGCCGCAGGTCGGGCGGCCGGGTGCCGCGGAGCTGGAGGCCGACGATCACGGCGATCCAGCCGAAGACGAGCAGGAAGCTGACGATCACGCTGCGGGCCATCACCCGGCCGCGCCGCGTCTTCGGCACCACCGGCAGGTGCGAGAGCGAGGCGCCGACGACGTCGCCGACCGCCTCGCCCGCGCGCACGACGGTGTCGCCGATCGCATCGGCCGCGTGGACGCCCCACCGGCCCACGCGCTGCACGCGCGTCGGCTCGGCGGGCTCCTCTGGCGACGGGACCCGCGCGCCGCTCGCCGGCAGCGTGCCGGCGCGGCGCCGGCCGGCCCGCTCCTTTCCGCCGCCCTTCTCCGTTCGATCGCTCCCCTCGCTCGGGTCGTCTGGCTCGCCGACGGCCTGCGCCGGCGCACCCTCGGGCTCGGTCAGCCGGACGTCGATCGATCCGCTGGCCCCCGGGTCGCCGACCCGCGGCAGCCGAGCATCCGACATCGCGACGTCGATCGCGCCCGACGCACCTGCGTCGTCGTCGGGAGGGTCGGGGTCGGACACGGCGCGATTATGGCGCGAAGCCGCCGCCCGCGCCGGGTCGCGCGCCGCCAACGTCGTTCAAGGCGCTCCGTCCCGCGCGCTCACGGAGCCGCGTCGACCGCGGCATCGACTCCTGCATCGACTCCTGCATCGACCCCTGCATCGATTCCTGCATCCGGCACCCCGGCATCGACGGTGCCGCGCTCGTCGACCCAGACGACGATCGACTTCTCGATCCCGTCGACCTCCGCGCGCAGGCGGACCTGCACGCCGGTGTTGCCGAAGTAGACGAGGTACATCGGCGTGCTGATCCAGCCGCCGTGCCCGTCGGAGTCCAGCGGCAGCGGCGCCTCCTCGCTGATGATCGGCGTGCCGTCGAGCTCCTCGAGGAACGTCTGCTGCGGCAGGCACGCGGGGACGCCGCTGCCGCGCACGCGCAGGTTGGCGACGATCATCGTGAAGCCCTGGCCGCCGACCTGCAGCGTCGCCACCTGATCCTCGACGAACGGCACGAACGCGTGGTTCTCGTCGAGGTGGCCGATCTCGACCGAGCTGACCGTCGCGTCGGGCAGGTCGTCCCCGTCGAACACGCCGCCGTCGGCGCCGCCGGGCGCCATCACCGGCTCGCACGTCTGCGTCGACGGCGGCGGCGGCCCGCAGCTCAGCCCGAGGTTGCCGAGCGCCAGCGCGCCGATCGCCGCCGCCACCACCGGCGCGGCGAGCGCGCTCGCGACGCGCGCGCGACGCCGGCCGGCCGTCATCCGACCTGACCGCCGGCCATGATCACGAAGCGCATGACCAAGCGTCGCACGAGGTCGAGCCGGTAGCTCGCCGTCGACCGCACGTCGCTGATCGGCGTGATCGAGGCCACGGCCGCCTCGGCGACCACCTCGGCGGTCGCGCGATCGGGCGCGCGGCCCACCGCCGACGCCTCCGCGGCCCGCGCGCGGATCGGCCGGTCGGCCACCGCGCCGAGCCCGAACCGCGCCCGCGTGATCATGCCGTCGGTGATCGTGATCGCGGCCGCCGCCATCACCTTGCTGATCGACTGCGCGCGCCGGGTGCCGACCTTGCGCCAGCCCTGCCACGTGCCCGCCGGCGGCGGCGGCAGGCGCACCGACGCGACCAGCTCGTCGGCGGCGAGCAGGGTCTGCCGGTAGCCGGTCGCGAAGTCGGCGTACGCGACCGTGCGCCGGCCGCGCGCCGACACCAGCTCCAGCTCGGCGTCGAGCGCGAGCAGGGCCGGCAGGCTGTCGCCGACCGGCGACGACGTCACGATGTTGCCGCCGATCGTGCCGCGCGCCTGGATCTGCAGCGCGCCGATCTCGCGCGCGGCCGCCGACAGGATCGGCGCCTGCATCATGATCGACGGGTTGACCATCACCTCGAGCCACGACGTGCCGGCGCCGATGCGGATGCCGTCCGGGTCCTGCTGGATGCCGGTCAGGTCCGGCATCGCCCACAGATCGATGATGCCGGCGGGGACGGCCCGCAGCGGCGCCTCGACCATCAGGTCGGTGCCGCCGGCGAGCACGGTCCAGCCCGGGTTGGCGGCGCGCGCGGCGACCGCCTCGTCGAGGGTCGCGGGGCGAACGTAGCCGGTCACGCGGCCTCCCTGGCGGCGGCGATCACCGCGTCGACGATGAGCTGGTAGCCGGTACACCGGCAGATGTTGCCGGCGAGGAACTGGCGGACCATGACGCGCGCCTCCTCGTCGGGCGCGCTGGCGAGGCCGAGGCCGACCAGGTACGTCGCGCAGACGGCGATCCCCGGCGTGCAGATGCCGCACTGCGCGCCGCCGCGGCGGACCAGCTCGCGCTGGACCGCGTTGAGCATCGACTCGTCGACGGCCGACGGCGCCGCGGAGGCCTTGGCCTGCGCCGCCGGATCCGCGCCGGGCACCGGCGCCGCCGCGGCCGCCTTCGTCGCCAGCCCCTCGACGGTCGTCACCGTGCGCCCGCCGCACTGGCCGATCGCGACCAGGCACGAGTTCACCGGCACGCCGTCGAGCAGCACCGTGCACGCGCCGCACTCGCCCTCGCCGCAGCCCTCCTTGGTGCCGGTCAGCGCCAGCTCCTCGCGCAGCACGTCGAGGAGCCTCGTCCACGGCCCGCTGTGGACCTCGCGCGCGACGCCGTTGACGGCGACCGAGCAGGTCGGCGGCCCGTCCGCCTTCACTTCGCACCTCCCGCCGCCGTCGCAGCCGCGGCCGCCGCCGCGCGCGCCCTCGCGATCTCCTCGGGCAGCATCGGCAGCCGGTCGAACGGCACGCCGAGCGCGTCCTCGAGCGCGTTCGCCACCGCCGCCGCCGGCCCGTCCATCGGGATCTCGCCCACGCCCTTCGCGCCCGACGGGCCGAACGGGTACGGGCACTCGACGATGATCGTCTCGAGCTCGGGGATGTCGACGAACGTCGGCACGATGCAGTTGGTCATGTTCGCGTTGGCCACCCGGCCGTCCTTGTACACGATGTTCTCGAGCAGGGCCCAGCCGAGCGCCTGCACGGTGCCGCCGTCGATCTGGCCGCGCACGATGACCGGGTTGATCGCCTTGCCGACGTCGACCGCGTGCACGCAGCGCAGGATCGTCACCTCGCTGGTGTCGAGGTCGACCTCGACGTCGACGATGCAGCCGGCCCAGCCGAAGCACGGGTACGCCTGCCCGGTGTAGGTGACGTCGTCCCAGTGGATGCCCGGCGGCGGGCTGTACTGCATCGTCTCGGCGAGCGTGGCGCCGCCGGCGATCAGCTTCGCGGCCGCGCCGCCCAGATCGTCGACGGCGGCCGGCCCCTCGGTCGCCACGATCCGCTCGCGCAGCGCGCGCGACGCGCGCTCGACGAGCCCGCCGACGACCATGCAGGTGCGCGACGCGACGGTCGGGCCGCTGTCGGGGACGTCGTCGGTCGACGGATCGACGACCGCCACCCGCGCGGCGTCGACGCCGAGCGCGCCGGCGGCGATCTGCGTGAAGATCGTCGTCGCGCCCTGGCCGATGTCGGTCGAGCTCGCGCAGACCTCGAAGCGGCCGTCGGCGGTGGCGCGCACCATCGCGCGGCCGGCCAGCCGCTGCTCGCCCGACCCGGTGAAGCCGGCGCCGTGGAAGTAGAACGCGTGGCCGCGCCCGCGCCGCACCGGCGCGCCGAAGCGGTTGACGCCCTCGCGCCGCGGCGCGGGCCCGGCCGCCTCGCGGATCGCCTTCATGATCTCGTCGGTGCCGACCGACGCGTCGAGCCGCTGGCCGGTCGCGGTGGTGTCGCCCTCGCGGAGCGCGATCGCGTCCCGGTACTCCCACGGATCGCGGCCGAGGCGCGCGGCCGCCTTCGCCGTCTGCCGCTCGTACGCGAACGTCGTCTGCGGCGCGCCGAAGCCGCGGAACGCGCCGTGCGGCGGGTGGTTGGTCGCGACCGCGCGGCCGCGGACCTTGACGACGTCGCAGCGGTACGGCCCCGCCGCGTGGAGCACGCCGCGCGACAGCACGACCGGCGACAAGGTCAGGTACGCGCCGCCGTCGAAGACGACGTCGACGTCGACCGCGACCGGGTTGCCGGCGGCGTCGAGGCCGAGCCGGTGCCGCACGCGCGCCGGGTGCCGCTTGGTCGTCGCCGCGATGTCCTCGCCGCGGTCGTAGACCATCTTCACCGGCTGGTGGGCGTGGAACGCCAGCAGCGCGCAGTGCGCCGCGAGCATCGACGGGTACTCCTCCTTGCCGCCGAAGCCGCCGCCGGTCACCGACTGCGTCACCACGACGTCGTCGGGGCCGCAGCCGAGGAGCGACTTCATCGCCTTGTGCACGTAGTACGGGCACTGCATCGAGCCGACCAGGTGCGCGACGCCGCCGTCGATCCACGCCGCCATCGCCTGCGGCTCGATGTACATCTGCTCCTGCGCGCCGGTCTGGTACTCGCCCTCGACGATCGTGTGCGCCTTCGCCAGCGCCGCCTCGACCTCGTCGTCGGTGGTGTGGCCCTTGCGGATGACGAACTGCTTGAAGACGTTGTCGTCGCCGTAGAGCTTCGTCTCCGCGGCGAGCGCGTCGTCGATCGTCAGCACCGGCGGCAGCGGGCGGATGCGCGGGCGCAGCGCGCGGCGGGCGGCGAGCGCGAGCGCGCGGGTCGGCGCGGCGACCAGCGCGAGCGGCTCGTCCCAGTGCATCACGTGGGCGCCGATCGCGACCAGCGCCGGCTGGTCGTCCTCGATCAGCGCGACGTGGTTGTGGCCGAGGCCGCCGGCGGCCCAGCCCTTGCCCCACGGCAGGTCGTCGGCGGTGACGACCACGACCTGGCTCCAGTCGAACGCGAGGTCGCGGTCGAACCCCTCGAGCACGCCGTACGGGACGTTCGATCGCACGGTCACCCCGTGCCACGCCTCGGGCATGGCGAGGTCGTCGAGGTAGCGCGCGGCGCCGGTGACCTTGGCGACCCCATCGACGCGCGGGAGGGACTGGCCGACCCAGACGGGTACTTGCATCGCGGCCAGCCTATCGCGAGGCCGGACCCCGCGGCGAGCGTCGCGGTCGGGTAAGGGCCGGGGCGCGCACCGCGTCGCGGCCTCAGCACGCGCGCGAGGCGGCCGAACCGGAGGAGGACCACCCGAGGAGCCCCACGTGTCACGCCCGCTCGCCCGCGCCGCCGCCGTCCTGCTCGTCGCCCTGCCCGCCGCGTCGGCCCGGGCCGGCGTCTTCGATGTGCTCGAGCCCGACACCGACTACACCCTCTTCCATCCTGCGCCACGGTCGGAGCTGCGCGAGCTGGTGAGGGAGACGTCGCCCTACTCGATCGACGCGGGCCACGCGCAGATCGACGTCGACCTCGTGAGCGCCACCTGGGGCAGCGACGGCTCGATGAGCGACCGCGAGCTCGACGTGATGGGCTTCAACGCGCGACTCGGGCTCACCCGCCGCAGCGACGTCCAGGTCGAGTTCCACCCGTACCGCGAGACGCGGGTGAGCGCGGCCGGCGCCTCGATGCAGCACGACCGCGGCATCGGGGACACCACGGTGCGACTCGGCCTCAACCTGTGGGGCAACGACGGCGGCCGGACCGCGGCCGGGCTGGCGCCGTTCGTGCGGATCCCGACCGGCACCGGCGGCGTCGGCACCGGCGCGCTCGAGGGCGGCGTGACGATCCCGATGGAGCTCCGGCTGCCTCTCCACCTGCGGGCGGCGCTCTCGACCGAGGCCGAGTTCGCCGACGACGTCCACGGCCGGCGCGGCGTGCACCCGCGGCTGGGCGTCACCGCCGGGCTCGAGCACGAGCTCGTCGGGCCGGTATCGTTGACCGCCGAGTGGCGCACGACCGTCGACGCCGAGGGCGCGGTGATGACGTACGACCAGGAGGTGTCGAGCGACGCAACCATCACGATCAACCGCGACACCGAGGTGCGGGTCGGCGCGGCGCTCGCGATGCCGCAGGTGCGGGCGGGCATCAACCCGTTCGTGCAGATGTCGTACCGGCGCTGACCGGCGCGCCGCGCTGGCGTACCATCGGCGCGTGCAGCGCCGCCGCCTCGGCTCGTCGGATCGCGAGGTGGGCGTCATCGGCCTCGGCTGCAAGGGGCTGACCGGCGCGCGCCTCGGCGTCGAGCCGGCGGACGTGCAGCGGACGGTGGCGGCGGCGATCGAGGCCGGCTGCGAGCTGCTCGATCTGTCGGCGCCCGGCTCGGCCGGCGATGCCGAGCGGCGCGTCGGCGTCGAGGTGCGCGCGCTGCGGGCCCGTGACCGCGTCGTGGTGGCGACCGCGGCCGGCGGCGGCGGGCGGCGGCCGCCGGTGGCGCCGCAGGTCCAGCGCACCGTCGAGGAGTCGCTGCGCGCGTTGCGGCTCGAGGCGATCCCGCTCGTGCAGCTCCCCGGCTGGGACGACGCCTGGCTCGACGATCGGACGTGGCCCGAGCTGCGCGGCACGCTCGGCCGCCTCATCGACGAGGGCAAGGTGCTCGCGTGGGGGGCGGTCGTGCCCGACGGCGCGGCGCCGTCGCGGGTGCTGGGCGAGCCG
>DASZXE010000879.1:0-4002 GCA_035546475.1 Kofleriaceae bacterium | reverse complement strand
GTCGTCCTTTGCTGCAAGCAGACTCGCCGCCTGCTCGGCGGTGATCGCGAAATGGACTCCGAGGCACGCCATGACGCATGCTCGATCGTGCGTGGCTCCCGCGCAAGCCGCGAGATTCCGCGGCGTCCAGGAAGCGGGTCGCCGCGGCGGGAGGAGGTCGGGCACAATCGCGCCATGAGCGCGACGACCGAGGGACGGACGCCGACCGATGCACGCACGGCCCGCGCGGGCCTCGAGGCCGGGACCTTGTCGGCGGAGGCGGCGCTGCCGCTGCTCGTCGAGCAGGCGCGCGGCGCGCCGACCCGCGACCAGCGCACGCTCGCGTTCGAGCTGCTCGGCGACCTGGCCGGCCGCGCGTACGGCGCCCGCTGGGAGCTCGCCGAGCGGGCCGCCTTCGCGCTGCTCGAGCTGGCGCGGGTGGTCGACTCCGTCGACGAGCGGCGCGCGCTCTGCCTCGCCATGGGCCGCGGCTTCCGCAACGCCTGGCTCCTGCCGTACATCCACCGGCGGCTGTCGGATGCCGATCCGGCGATCGTCGCCGCCGCCGCCACCGCCGCCGGCGGCCTCGGCTTCCCCGCGCTCGAGGAGGCGGTCGCCGAGCTGCTCGCCGTCGAGGAGCCGCAGGCGCTGCGGCTCGCCGCGATCGCCGCGCTCGGCCGCATGGGCTCGATCAACGCCGCCCCGCGCCTGGTGCCGCTGCTCGCCGGCGATCCGCGCGAGGCGGCCGCCGCGCTCACCGCGCTCACCGAGATCCGCTCGCCGCTCGCGCAGGCCGAGGCGGTCGCGCTGCTCGCCGCCGATCCGGAGCCGGAGCTCGTCGTCGCCGCGGTCCGCTACCTCGCCGAGCTCGGCGCGCTGGAGGTGCTGCCCGCGCTGCGCCGCCTCGCTCGCGACGAGGACGCCGAGCGCCGCACCGCCGCCAGCTTCGCGTCGCGCGCGTTCAAGGCCGAGCGCAGCCGCGACGCCGGCGAGCGCTTCCTCATCGCGCTGACCGAGCGCGACCGCGCCGTGCGCGCCGCCCTGGCCCGCCGCCTGCGCACGGTGCCGGTCGCCGAGGTGCTCGAGCACGCCGAGGTCCTGATCGGCGACGACGCCGAGGGCGTCATCCAGGTGCTCGCCGAGCTGCGCGCCGAGGAGGTCACCCGCCACCTGATCGCGCTCGTCGGCCGCACGACCCTGTCCGACGCCGAGCGCGCCCGCGCCGCCCTCGCGATCGAGGCGAACGAGGCGTGGGAGCGCGACGCGGTCGCCGCGATCGTCGCCGACGCGGCGCAGCCGGACACAGTCCGCGCCGCCGCCGCGCAGACGATGGGCGCGTTCGTCGACCTCGACGAGCTCTACCGCCGCGTCGGCGACCTCGCCGCCAGCCCGTCGGCGACCCTGCGAGGCGCGTTCCTGTGGGCGCTGCAGCTCGCCGCGCGGCCGGCGCGCCTCGACGGCGCCCTCCGCAAGCGCACGATCGACGTCGTCAAGAAGCTGCTCGCCGACCCCGACCGGCTCGTGCGCCGGCGCGCGGCGTACGTCGCCGGCAACCTGGCGCTCGCCGAGCTGGCCGCCGACCTGCTCGCCGGCGCCGCCAGCGCCGACGCCGATCACCGGGTCGCGGTCTTCGTCGCGATCGGCGAGCTGCGCGCGCAGGGCAGCTTCGCCGGCACGCTCGAGCTCGCGCGCAAGGGCGAGGTCGTCGCCGACGCGGCCGTGCAGATCGCCGCCCTGCGCGCGCTGTCGGCGATCGTCGTCGCCCACCCCGGCCAGCCGCTCGACCTCGGTCCGCTCGCCGGACGGCTCACCCAGCTCCTCGCCGACGGCAACCCGCTCGTGCGCGAGGCGGCGGTGCGGGTGGCCGGGCTCGCGCGCGGCGCGGTCGCCCCCGCGGCGATCGCGAAGCTCGCCGGCGATCCGTCGCCGCGCGTGCGCGCCGAGGTGCTGACCGCGCTCGGCCGCCTCGGCGCCGGCGAGGCCGAGGCGGTGCTGATCGCCGGCTTCGAGGACGCCGACCCGGCGATCCACGAGCGGGCCGCGCTCGCGCTCGTCGAGCTGGGCGGGCGCCGCGGCCTCGATCAGGTGCTCGCGTTCGTCGGCGGCGAGGGCGACGACGCCGCGCGCGCCCACGTCGCCGCGCGCCTGACCATCCCGCCCGGCGAGGTCGCGCACGTGCTGCCGGTGCTCGACGCCACGCTCGCGCGCCTCGGCCACGACGACGCCGCCTTCGAGCCGCTGCTCGAGGCCAAGGTCGCGCTGCTCGAGGCCCGCGGCGGCGCCGCCGCGACGCCCGCCGACGTCGATCAGGAGATCGTCGGCGCGTTCCCGTCGTTCGCGCACATGGTGAAGCTCAAGGGCTTCGAGACGCTGGTGAAGAGCCTGCGCACCGCCGAGGCGCTCTACCGCTCGACGACCGGCCTCGCCGACGCCGACCAGTCGCCGCCGATCGTCCTCTGGATGAAGTGCCTCGAGAACTACGTGCACGCGTGGCTGGGCGCCAAGCTCAACGTCGTGCAGCGCGAGCCGGTCGCGCTGTTCGACTACGTCGACCGGGTCACCGGCGCCTGGCCCGGCTACCAGCGCTACGTCGGCGAGCGCTGGCGCGATCAGGTCGAGCTGGGGACGGCGAAGGTCGACGTGCCGGCGCGCTCGCTCGTCAACGCGCTGCGCGAGTTCCAGGAGCACAAGCGCAAGCGGCTCGACTCGCCGCTGTCGGTGACCGAGTGGGCGCGGCTCATCGTCTTCTTCGCGGTCGATCACGCGTCGGGCGTGCGCAACCTGTTCAAGCTGCCCGCGCGCAACGCCGACCAGGTGATCCGGCTCGCCCACCGCCTGCACACGCTGGCGGCGGTGCGCAACCTGGTCGCCCACCGCGCGGCGGCGACCGGCTCGACGCTCGACGCCTTCCGCAAGAGCTACTACCTGTCGTTCGAGGACCTGGCGCAGATGGCGTGACGCCCGGCCGGGCGGGCCGGGGGCGGCCGACTCGACGCGCGGCCGGTGGATGTGGTGTAGTGCGCGGCCGAAGCCATGCCGCGCCCTCTCGTCACGTTCCGAGCTGTCGTCGTCGCCGCGCTCGCCGCGCTCGCCGTCCCCGCCTGCGATCACGTGGAGCGCAGCAACTCCGACCCCGCGCGCGAGCGATGGTCGAAGGAGGGGGACGACATCCGCGTGCGCGCGACCGACCTGCGCACGCGCGAGCAGGCGCTCGCGGGCCGCATCAACGCGCTCGCGGTGCCGGCCGGCACCGAGGACGCCGGCCTCGCCGACACGATCGCCCAGCTCAAGACCAGGCTCGATCCGATGGACCAGGCCTGCCTCGCCGTCGAGCAGGCGCTGACGCGGGTGACCGGCGAGGTCGAGCTGGCGCTGTCGAAGCCCGACAAGCTCGCGGCGAAGCGGACCGTCGACACCGGCCTGGCGACCTTCGACGCGGCCGCCGACACCGCCAAGAGCGTGCTCGACGACGTCACGCCGCAGGTGGCGACCGCGGAGGCGCTGATGCAGCGCCTCGCCGACGGCGCGAAGGCGGAGCAGAAGCGGTTCGACACGCTGGCGACCAGCGGCGGCTCGCTCGAGCTGTCGGAGATCGACTTCAAGCCGGGGACGGCGGACCTCGACCTCTCGCACGCCGATGGCAAGGCGACCCTCGATCACCTCGTCGCGTTCGCCGGCGCGTGCGACGGGCTGCGGTTCTCGATCACCGGCCACACGTCGCGCGAGGGCAAGCCCGCGGCGAACAAGGCGCTCAGCCTCGCGCGCGCCGACGCGGTGAAGGCCTACCTGACGACGGCCGGCGTCGCGCCCGCGAAGATCTCGGCCACCGCCGGTGTGGGCGGCAACCAGCCGCTCGTCGACGAGCCGGAGCCGGGCACGCCCGAGGAGGCGGCGATGCCTCCCGGCGAGCTCGCGGCGCGCCGTGACAAGAACGAGCGCATCTCCGTCAAGGTCGAGACGCCGTGCACCGCGCCGACGGCCCAGCCGCCCACCGAGCCGCCGCCGGGCGCCGACACCGCGACC
>DASZXE010000878.1:0-2699 GCA_035546475.1 Kofleriaceae bacterium | reverse complement strand
TGCAGGTCGTCCTCGGCCACGCTCGCAGGTTAGCACCCGAGGCGCGGCGGCCGGCCGGCGACCGCGTTGCTCGGTGCCGGCGGCGCGGGCCGGGCCGCCGGCTCGTGGTCGGCCCGGGTCGGCTGCGGTCGCTTCCGGGCGGTCGCTGCGGGCCGAGTCAGCGGGTGGCTCGTGCGGTCGACGGCACGCGCGTCGATCGGTTGCGGGCCTGCGGGATGGCGGCGCACCGTCGACGGGCGGGTATCCTGGAGCATGCGGCGCCGCTGGATCCTCGTCGCGACCATCCTCGGCTCCAGCATGGCGTTCATCGACGGCTCGGTGGTGTCGATCGCGGCGCCGGCGATCCGCCGCGGGCTCGGCGCGTCGGCGGCGGACGTCCAGTGGGTGATGAACGCGTACCTCCTCACGCTCGGCGGCCTGATGCTGACCGGCGGCGCGATCGGCGACCGGATCGGGCGGCGGAGCGCGTTCGTCGCCGGCACGGCGCTGTTCGCGCTCGCGTCGATCGGCTGCGCGCTGGCGCCCGGCATCGGGTGGCTGGTCGCGGCGCGCGCGGTGCAAGGCGCGGGCGGCGCGCTCCTGGTGCCCGGCAGCCTCGCCATCCTCCGCGAGCAGTTCCCCGACGACGAGCGCGGCCGCGCGATCGGGACCTGGGCGGGCGCGGGCGCGCTGACGACGGCGGCCGGGCCGATCGTCGGCGGCTGGCTCGTCGACAGCCTGTCGTGGCGCGCGATCTTCTTCCTCAACCTGCCGCTGGCGGCGGCGGCGATCGCGATCGCGGCGGCGCACATGCCGGCGGGTGGCGGGCGGCGCGCGCGGGGCCTCGACCTGGTGGGGGCGGCGCTCGCGATCGGCGCGTTCGGCGCGCTCGGCGGCGGCCTGATCGCGCGAGCGGTGTGGCCGTGCCTGCTCGGCGCCGCGCTGGTCGGTGGGCTCGTGCTGCGCGAGCAGCGGACGCGCGCGCCGATGCTGCCGCTCGGCCTGTTCCGCGCGCCGACCTTCGGCGCGGCCAACGCGATGACGCTCTTGCTCTACGCGGCGTTCGGCGGCGCGCTGTTCCTGGTGCCGTTCGACCTGATCGCGGCGCGCCACCTGTCGGCGGCGCGGGCCGGGCTCGCGCTCCTGCCGATGACGCTCGTGCTCGGCGGCCTGTCGCGGCCGGTCGGCGGCTGGGCCGAGCGCCACGGCGTGCGCCTGCCGATGGCGATCGGGCCGCAGGTCGTCGCCGCCGGGCTGGTCGCGCTGGCGCTCGGGGTCGGCGCCGGCGGCTACGCGACGGCGGTGCTGCCGGGCGTGGTCGTGCTCGGCCTCGGGATGGCGATCACGGTCGCGCCGCTGACGACCGCGGTGATGGGCGCGGTCGACGAGGCGCACGCCGGGGTCGCGTCGGGGACGAACAACGCCGTCGCGCGGCTCGCCGGCCTGCTCGGCGTCGCGGTCCTCGGCGGCGTGGCGGCGGCGGCCGGCACCGCCCGCTGGCAGCACGGCTACCGGCTCGCGCTCCTCGGCGCGGCGGCGGCGTCGGCGCTGGCGGGCGCGATCGCGGCGATCGGCGTGCGGGATCGCCGCCGCGCCCGTGCGTAGGCGGCGCAGGTTCCGACGCGATCCATGAGCGCCGCGAGGGGCCGCGCGCCAGCGTTGCGCGCTTTCGCCGCGAAAGGCCCGGCGGAGCGTGGCATACGGTGTGCTCTTCGTGGGCGCGGAGGATCGCCATGACCACGCTCGTACGTGTTGCGCTCGCGTGCTCGATGCTCGCCGTCGGATGCGGCAGCGGCAGCAGCAGCAGCGACATCGACGCCAGCCCCACCTGCGCGAACATGGGTAGCGCGACCTACGCGGGCACCGAGGACGTGACGATCACGTCGGGGACCTGCTCGAGCTACCCCGGTCTCTCCGTGACCTTCACGATCACGCAGTCGGCGGGGAGCTGCAGCTTCGAGCTGCTCAACTCGCGCGTCGACGGCATCACGTTCGCGGGGCAGATCGCGGACCACCACGTCACGTGGACGCACGATCCGTACGCGTACGGCGGCGGCACGCTGACGCTCGACAGCACGGACGCGACGCTGTCGGAGGATCTGTCGGCGCTCGCCGGCAACTTCCACTGGACGCTGGTGCGGACGCCATCCAACTGCGTCGGCGTGACGACGTTCGATCTCGCGCGGCAGTGACCGGCGCCGGGCGGTTGCGGCTGCGTGTGTGGCTCAGGTGCCGGCGGTGCAGATGACGTAGGTGTCGACGGTGATGCCGGCGGTGGTCGTGTTCGTCAGCGAGATGCGCCACGACCGCGGGTTCTGCACGTCGGGCGCGCTGCCGGTCACGTTGATGCCCGCGCTGCGCGGCCAGGCGCCGCCGCTGATCGCGACGCGGCCGGCGGGGCAGCTCCCGTTGACGACGAGCGGGAAGCCGGCCGAGACGACGACGGGCAAGGTGACCGTCTCGCGGACGAACGTCGCCGCCGGGCCGGCCGGCCCCTGCGGCCCCTCCGGCCCGGCATCACCGGGGGCGCCCTTGGGACCTTGCGGCCCGATCGGGCCGACGTCGCCCTGCGGCCCCTCGGGCCCGGTATCACCGGTGTCGCCCTTGGGGCCCTGCGGCCCGACGGGGCCGGCGGCGCCGGGCTGACCCTGCGGACCGACGAGGCCGGCGGCGCCAGGCTGACCTTGCGGCCCGACCGGGCCGACCGGGCCGGCGGCGCC
>DASZXE010000877.1:0-2169 GCA_035546475.1 Kofleriaceae bacterium | reverse complement strand
GCCGCGCAGCGCGGCCGCCCACTCGCCGGTGGTGACCCGGGCCAGCGCGCACGCGATCGACGGTTCCATCAGATTGTCGCCGGCGCGCGCGGCGGCGGCGAGCGCGTCGAGCGTCGCCTTCACCCGCGCCGGATCGCGGCGCGCGCGGGTCTCGGCCAGCGCCGCCAGCGTCTCCTCGACGGCGCCGGGCGCGGCGACGAAGCGGCCGCCGGCGTCGTCGGTGACCAGCGGCGACGGCAGCCCGTCGGTCCACCGGTTGACGCCGACCACGACCTGGTCGCCGCGCGCGATCCGCGCCATCCGCTCCGCCATCGAGCGGACCAGCGCCGACTTCATCGTGCCGCGCTCGAGCGCCGGCTCGATGCCGCCGCCGGCGAGGATCGCGTCGATCTCGCGGCGCGCGCCGTCGGCGATCGCGCGCGTCTTCGCCTCGATCACCGGGCTACCGTCGAACAGGTCCGGGTACTCGAGCAGGTCCGTCTCGTAGGCGAGGATCTGCTGCAGGCGCAACGACCACTGCTGGTCCCACGGCCGCGGCAGGCTGAGCGCCTCGTTCCAGGTCGGGAGCTGCAGCGCGCGGCAGCGGGCGCGCCGCGACAGCGTCACGCCGAGCGCCTCGATCAGGATGCGCCAGGCGTTGTTCTCCGGCTGCGCCTCGGTGAGGCCGAGCGAGTTGACCTGCACGCCGTAGCGGAAGCGGCGCAGCTCGGGGTCGGCGAGGCCGTAGCGGTCGCGCACGAGCTCGTCCCACAGGTCGACGAACGCCCGCATCTTGCAGAGCTCCTCGACGAAGCGGATGCCGGCGTTGACGAAGAACGAGAGCTGGCCGACGCAGCGCGCGAAGCCGGCGGCGTCGACGCGCCCGCGCGCGCGGATGCGATCGAGCAGGTCGATCGCGGTCGCCAGCGCGAAGCCGACCTCCTGCTCGGGCGTCGCGCCGGCCTCCTGCAGGTGGTAGCTGCACACGTTGCTCGGGTTCCACGACGGCAGGTGGACCGCGGCGTACTCGAAGGTCTCGGCGGTGAGGCGCAACGACGGCCCCGGCGGGAACAGGTACGTGCCGCGCGCGAGGTACTCCTTGACGATGTCGTTCTGCGTGGTGCCGCGCAGCGACGCCTCGGGCACGCCGCGCTCGCGGGCGAGCGCGACGTAGAGCGCGAGCAGCCACATCGCGGTGCCGTTGATCGTCAACGACGTGTTCATCCGCTCGAGCGGGATGCCCTCGAACAGGACGTGGAGGTCGTCGAGGCTGTTGACCGGCACGCCGACCTTGCCGACCTCGGGGCGCGCGAGCGGCGCGTCCGACGAGTAGCCGCACTGGGTCGGCAGGTCGAACGCGATCGACAGGCCGGTCTGGCCGCGCTCGAGGTTCGCGCGGTAGAGGGCGTTCGAGGCGCGCGGGCTCGAGTGGCCGGCGTAGGTGCGGAAGATCCAGGGCCGATCGCGGGTCGGCTGGCCGTCGGTGTCGACGAGCGGGTCGGGGCGCGGCGCGGTCACGCCCTCACTATAGGGCGCGGCGCGTCAGCCGGCTCGCCGCGCGCGGCAGATGACGTGCTGGTGGAGCGACGCCGAGGTGAACCACGAGCCGTCCCAGTCGCCGTGGCGCGCGACCAGCTCGAAGCCGTTGTAGTGGAGGAGCGCCTCGAGCTCGGCCGGATAGATCATGCGGAGGTCGACCGGCACCACGACGGCGTCGGGGCGGCCCGGGTACGAGAAGCGGAAGACGCCGAGGTTGCACTGCGTGGCGTGGTCGTAGTGGATCGTCTCCTCGGCGGTGAGCGGCGCGCCCTCGACCGGATCGTCGACGGGACCGTCGGTGACCAGGAGGCGATGGTCGGGCGCGCGGGCGAGCGTGGCCGGATCGGGGCTGACGATCGACAGCGCGAAGAGGCCGCCCGGCGCGAGGTGGCGGTGGACGGCGGCGAACAGCGCCTCCTGCTTCGGGCGGGTGTGCAGGTGGAGGAGCGTGTTGAAGGCGAGCAACACCGCCTCGAAGCGGCGGCCGAGGTCGAAGGCGGTCATGTCGGCCTCGACCCACTCGACGTCGACGCCGGCGGCGGCCGCGGCGGCGCGCCCGCGGGTCAGCATCGGCGGCGAGCGGTCGAGCGCGGTGACGCGCAGGCCGCCGCGCGCGAGCGGGACGGCGAGGCGGCCGCTGCCGGCGCCGAG
>DASZXE010000876.1:0-1538 GCA_035546475.1 Kofleriaceae bacterium | reverse complement strand
CTCGACGAGGGTGACGGCGCACGCCTCGCACAGCGGCGGCCGGGCCGGCCGCTCGCACGCCGGGCAGTGGGGGACGAACAGGGCCTCGACGAGGCGGGACGACAGGCTCATGGCCGGGCTATCGGCGGGGCGCGCCGCCGGTTGCGGCCTCGCGCCCTGCCGCCCCGTCGCCGCGACGCGCGGGTCGGCGGGGGCCGCTTCTGCTAGGCTCCGGCGCGCCATGAGCAAGGCCGCGGCCGGGACCGCCGACGTCATCAAGGTGGTCGCCCAGAACCGCAAGGCGAGCCACGAGTTCTTCATCCACGAGCGGTTCGAGGCCGGCCTCGTGCTGGTCGGCTCGGAGGTGAAGTCGCTGCGCGACGCCAAGGTCACGATCGGCGACGGCTGGGCCGAGATCCGCAAGGGCGAGGCCTGGCTCGAGGGCGTGCAGATCAACGAGTACCCGTGGGCCAACCGCTGGAACCACGAGGTCAAGCGCGTGCGCAAGCTGCTGCTCCACAAGGCGGAGCTGGCGCGCCTCGGCGTGCGCACCGCGCAGCGCGGCTTCACGCTCATCCCCTTATCGATGTACTTCAAGAACGGCAAGGTGAAGGTCGAGCTCGGCCTCTGCACGCACAAGAAGCTGCACGACAAGCGCGACGCCAAGCGCGAGGCCGACGACAAGCGCGAGATCGATCGCGCGATGAAGCGCAACCGCTGACGGGGTTGGCCAGGATGCGTCTTCGACGCTGACGCAACGACGCAACGGATCGAAGTCGCGCGCGGCGATCGATCGCGATCGTGGTGCTGGCCGACCCCGGTGAGCGTCCGAGGGAGCTCGGCGCGGGGTTGCTCTCACCGAGCTCGGTCCCGAGGTCCTCTTCGGGCCCGATCGATCGACGAGACGGTTGGCATGCTGGCCAACCTGTGACGCCCTCCGGCCGGCGGTCAGGACGGCGGGGCGCCTCCGCGATCCATCGTCTCGAGGCGGAGCGGAGCGGGCAGGGCGCCGGCGCGAAGGAGCTCGGCCAGCTCCGCCGCCGCGCGCGCGCGGGTGGCGGCGTCGGGGCCGCCGACCGGGATGGGCAGGCGGCCGCCGGTGATCGGCTGCTCGACGATCGGCGCCGCCTGGACCTGATCGTCGACCATGATCGCGAGCTTCTTGCCGACGGTCGCGCGGGTGAGCTCGGCGAGCCGGCGGGCGCCGTCGGCGTCGAGGGTGACCATGACCACCGGCGCCTGGTCGCCCGCGCCGCGCTCCGCCGTGGCGTTCGCGAGATCGCGAGCGCCGAGCCGGGCGGTCCGCTCCACGTAGTAGGTGCGCCAGGTCGGTGGCCGGCCCTCGTACTGCACGCGCTCGTAGGCGATCAGGTGATTGGCGGGCACCGCGAGGCTCGGGTCGGCCGCCGCGACGTCGGCGAGGTAGCGGGCCAGTCGCTCGCGGCCGGAGACGGTGCAGGCGACGAGCCCGTCGGGAGAAGGCGCGCCGATGCAGCCGAGCTCGCGGGCCCGGTCACGCGACATGCTCTCCTGGCGGTCCTCGGCCTGCAGGGTGTAGT
>DASZXE010000875.1:0-3074 GCA_035546475.1 Kofleriaceae bacterium | reverse complement strand
CGCCGAGCCGGACCGCAAGCTCCGGGTGCTCGTCGTCGACGACAACATCGAGTCGGCCGAGCTGGTCGCCGAGGGCCTCTCGCTGCGCGGCCACGAGGTCGCCGTCGCCCACGACGGCCCGAGCGCGCTGCTCAAGGCGGTCGAGTTCCGCCCCGAGGCGGCGCTCGTCGACATCGGCCTGCCGGTGATGGACGGCTTCGCGCTCGCGCCGCGCCTGCGCGAGGTGTCGGGGCCGATCCGGCTCATCGCGCTCACCGGCTACAGCCGCGAGGACGATCGCGAGCGCACCCGCGCCGCCACCTTCGACGGCCACCTCATCAAGCCGGTCTCGCTGCGCGAGATCGTCGCCAGCCTCGTCGGCGCCGAGCGCGATCCGCGGTGACCGCGCTGTAGGCCTCGCCCGCACGTCTCGTCCGGCCGCCGGACGTTGTGCCGGAGCGGAGCCTCGGAGGCGCCGAGGACGCCGCCATGGCTTGCCCTTTGCACTCGGTTCAGGCGGGTAGTCATGTACGAACGTGGGCCGAACCGGCAGGGGCAACGCGAGGGCGGCCTGGCGACGTCCTCGCGGACGTACGTCGCGTTCGCGGAGTTACTGCAGGAGTGGGCGGAGATCCCCGGAGACGGCCCGGACGCGCTCTCCTGGGGGGCGGCGCTCGCGCACGAGATGACCCGCGGCATCTGGCGCGGCTGCAACGTCCGGGTGCTGTCGGCCGACAACGCGCTCTACCGGATGCTGATCGCCGATCGCATCTCCGCCTCACTGTGGCGCAACCGCACGCCCGAGCTGTACGCCCGCGCCCAGGAGCTGGCCGCCTCCGGGGCTCCGGTCGAACCGGACGAGGTCCCGGTGCTCGCCACCGGCACCGACAAGATGTCCGCGACCTGACGGTCGGCCCGCTCGCGCTCCAGGCGATCGACTCGTCCGCACGCCCGGGGCCACCCGCCGGGCCCCGGTCGCGCGCGGACGGGCGCGTGCTACACGATCGACCGATGAGCCTGGTCCGACCGATCGTGCGAACCGACATCAAGGGCCCGCGCCTGTACGAGCCGATCCGCGACGACTACCGCCGGCGCGTCATCGAGCTGAAGCGGCCACGCCGCCTCGTCCTGGGCGACCGGGTCAGCATCGTCTTCGAGAACCGCCACACGCTGACGCTGCAGATCGAGGAGATGTGCCGCGCCGAGGGCCTGACCCGCGACGAGCAGATCGCCGCCGAGCTCGAGGTCTACAACGAGATGATGCCGACCGCCGACTCGCTGTCGGCGACGCTGTTCGTCGAGCTGCCGGCCGACGCCGACCCGTACGTCGAGCTGCGCAAGCTGGTCGGCCTCGACGAGCACGTGTCGCTCGTCCTCGGCGCGCACGCGATCCGCGCGGCGTTCGAGCCGGGCCGCTCGACCGACGACAAGATCTCGGCGGTCCAGTACCTGCGGTTCCCGCTCGACGCCGACGACCACCGCGCCCTGGCCACCCCGGGCACGCGCGTCGCGGTCGTCATCGATCACCCGAGCTACCGGCACGAGGCGGAGGGAGGCGAGCCCCTGCGGGCGTCCCTGGCCGCCGACTACCGGGATGACCGGCCGGCCCCCGCGCAGGCGGGGTAAGCTACGGCCATGTCGCCTCGCGCGCGCACCGGGGGGTCGCTGCCCGTGGGCCTCGCCGCGCTCACCATCGCCGGCGTCGCCGCCGCCACCGCCGTCGTCGGGGGCGCCGCGGGCTGCGGCAACCCCAACGCCCGCCAGCTCCACGACAACGCCGAGTTCCGCTGCCACGATCGCTACGCCGCCTACACCGTGGTCGGCAGCCTGGCCGGCACCGAGGCGGGCGTGCAGATGGACTGCGCCGAGGCCGGCCCCCGCATCGTCAAGTGGACGACCGACAACCAGGGCAACCGCAGCGAGCAGCAGGCGTCGCTCGGCGTCCACGAGTTCGATCGGCTGTGGGAGCAGATCGACGCCACCGGCTGGCGCAACCTGAAGGACTGCACCGGCACCGGCGGCCCGAGCGATCCGGTCTACGACATCGAGGTCAAGGACTGGAACCACCACACGACCGTCGAGTGCACCCAGGCCGGCGCGCTGCCGTTCCCGTACAACACGATCGTCGACCCGCTCGACCTGCGCGCGGCGGCGATCGGCGGCCCCGAGGCGAAGGGCAGCGACGATGACTGACCGGGCGGCAGGGCTGCGATGACCGGCGGCGAGCTGGCCGGCAAGGTGTGCGTGGTGACCGGCGCGAGCCGGGGCATCGGCGCCGCCATCGCCCGCCGGTTCGCCCGGGCCGGCGCCACGGTCGGGATCCTGGCGCGGACCGGCGCCGAGCTGGCGGCGCTCGCGGCGGAGCTGGCGGCAGGCGGGGCGCGCGCGGCGTGGGCGCTGTGCGACGTGAGCGATCCGCGGTCGGTGGCGGCGGCCGCCGCCGAGCTGCGCGGCGCGCTCGGGCCCGCCGACGTGCTGGTCAACAACGCCGGCATCGTCGTGCGCAAGCCGGCGCTCGAGCACACCGACGACGACTGGCGGCGCACCTTCGCCGTCAACGTCGACGGCACGTTCTTCACGACCCGCGCGTTCGCGCCCGACGTGATCGCGCGGCGCGGGCGGATCATCAACCTCGCGTCGATCGCGGGGCGCCAGGGCTCGCCGCTGCTGGCGGCCTACAGCGCGTCGAAGCACGCGGTCATCGGGCTGACCCGCTCGCTCGCCGAGGAGCTGCGGCCCGCCGGCGTCGCGGTGAACGCGATCTGCCCCGGCTCGGTCGATACCGACATGCTGCGGGTCGGGCACCCGGGCGGCGCGGCGGCGATGACCGCCGGCGACGTCGCCGAGACGGCCCTGTTCCTCGCGGCTCACTCCCCGCCGGCCCTGACCGGCTCCTGCGTCGACATGTTCGGGTGACCATGTTGCAAGAGCTCGACTCCCACCTCCTCGCCGCGCTGCCGATCTTCCCGCTGCCGGACGCGGTGCTGTTGCCGGGCGGGCTCTTGCCGCTGCACGTCTTCGAGCCGCGCTACCGGACGATGACGCGCGACTGCCTCGACGGCGGGCGGGTGATGGCGATCGCGCGGCTCGACGTC
>DASZXE010000874.1:0-9027 GCA_035546475.1 Kofleriaceae bacterium | reverse complement strand
CCCGCTGGGGTTTGAACGCTCGCGGGGAGAACGGTATCCAATGCGCACGACCTCCGGTATTCCCTTTGAGAATTCCCGAGGTTGACGTGCCGCCCCCCGCCTCGTACCATTCGCGCTCCTGGTGCCAGCACCAGCGTGCCTCGTCCCCCGAGGATCTTTCATGGCTCACCGACCCCTTCGCCTTGCTCTGCTGACCGCGGCGATCGGCGCTGCGTTCGGCGGAGGCATCCTCTACGCGCAGCCGGGTGGTGACGCCAAGCCCGCCAAGCCCGCCTCGCCGACCACGCCGGGCGGCACCACGCCGGCGCCGGCGCCGACGACCACCGCGCCCGCGCCGACGACGCCCGCGCCGTCCCCGACGACGCCGTCCCCGACGACGCCCGCGCCGTCCCCGACGACGCCCGCCACCACGCCGACGACCGCCGCGCCCGCCCCAGCCCCCGCGCCGACGACGACGCCGGGGCCGGCGCCGGCGCCCGCGCCCGGCAGCGACCTCCCCGACGTCACGCTCCCCGGCGAGAAGAAGGTCGACCTGACGCCGCGCGAGATGAGCACCCGCGCCGCCGAGCTGATCAAGGACATGGAGGGCATCCACCGCGCCGTCCTCGAGATGCAGGCCGCGGCGAAGCAGGCCAAGGACGTCATCAAGCTCAACTGCGTCAACGAGAACCTGCTCGCCGTGAAGCAGCTCCTCAACATCGCCGACGCCGCCCAGAACGAGCTCGACGAGGCCATCGCCCGCGGCGACCGCGGCGAGGAGGTCCACCAGTTCGGCCAGATCACGATCGCCGGCGAGAAGTCGTCGGCGGCGCGGGACGAGGCGCAGGCCTGCATCGGCGAGGAGCTCCACTTCGTCGGCAAGAACGACGTCACCGTCGAGGGCCCGACGGTCCGCCACGACCCGACGCAGGACGGCGACAACGGCCAGCCCGGCGGCGAGGATCCGTTCGACACGTCGGTTCCGCTCGAGGAACCGGCCTACGCCAGCCCGTTCATGCCGCTCTAGCCGATGACGTCACGCAAGCACGTGATCGCGGCGAGCACCGCCATGCTGGGGGCGACCCTGCTGGCGTCCGTGCCCGCGCGCGCGGACGAGGCCGTCGAGGGCCCGGGCGTGGAGGTCGCGCCCGGCACCGTCGTCCACCCGAACGTCGGCGCCGAGGCCGGCGTCATCAACAACGTCTTCTTCGAGCAGTCCGACGCCGGCCCGGTCACCTCCGGCGTGCTGCGCATCTCCGGCCGGATGGACGTCGCGAGCCAGAAGGTCGAGCCGGAGGAGGACGTCCCCGACGAGGAGCCGGGCAAGGAGCCCGCGCCGCAGACGTTCCAGTTCCGCGCCGGCCTCGCCGCCGCGTACGAGGAGTACCTCTACTACGCGAACCCGTCGGCGACCGGCCAGCGCAACGTCACCTTCGACGGCCAGGCCCACCTGCAGGTCTACCCCGAGGGCACCTGGTCGTTCCTCGCCGACGATCGGCTGCGCCGCGACGTGCGCCCGCGCAACTACGAGGACGCGACCTCGACCGACCGCGACGACAACCTGCTCGGCCTGGCGGTGCGCTTCCAGCCGGGCGGCCACCAGATCTCCGCGACCGCCCGCTACGAGAACATGATCGACGTCTACGAGGGCGGCACCGGCGTGGCGAACCGCATGAACCAGACGCTCGGCCTGCGCGGCGACTGGCAGCTCTTCCCGTACACGAAGCTCTACGCCGATCTCAGCTACGGCTTCTTCGGCCCGCTCGGCGACGCCCAGCCGGTCGCCGGCAGCCTCATCAAGGAGTCGTCGAACCCGCTGCGCGCCCTGGTCGGCATCGCGTCGACGCTCACCGAGCCGATCACGCTCAAGCTCTCCGTCGGCTGGGGCCACGCGACCTACGCGATGGGCGAGGGCTACAACGCGCCGCTCGTCGACCTCGAGGGCGGCTACGAGTACTCCCCGACCGGCCGCGTCGTCGCCGAGTACAACCTCGACTACCAGGACTCGACGGACGCGAACTACTACCGCGACCACAAGCTGAACGTGCACGTCGACCAGCAGGTCGCCGGCCGGCTCCTGCTCAGCGGCGGCGTCGACGTCGTCTTCCGCGGCTACCGGGGCATCACGCTCATCGGCCCGCCCGACCGCGACGACGTCATCCTCGCCGCCCACGTCCGCGCCCAGTACGTGCTCAACGAGCGCTACTACCTGACCGGCGACTACCTCGGCACCACCGACCAGACCGACTACCGCTCGATGTTCATGGGCGTCACCGACGATCCCAGCTACAGCCGCAACGAGCTGATGTTCGGCGCGCGCGCCGCGTTCTAGGCCATGGCCGCGCGACGGCGTCCCCGCATCGCGGTGGTCGGCGCCGGCGCCTGGGGCCGCTCGCACGTGCGCACCTTCGCGGCCGAGCGCGGCTGCGAGCTGACCTGGGTCTGCGACCCGAGCACCGCCGCGCTGGCGGCCGCCGCCGACCTCGCGCCGCACGCGCGCCCGAGCGAGCGGTTCGACGACGTGCTCACCGCCGCCGACGTCGACGCGGTCGTCCTCGCCACGCCGGCGCGCCTGCACGCCGAGCAGGCGACCCGCGTGCTCGAGACCGGCCGCGCCGTCCTCGTCGAGAAGCCGCTCGCGCTCACGGTCGCCGACGCCGAGGCGGTGGCGCGCGCCGCCGCCCGCTCCGGCGCGCCGCTGGTGGTCGGCCACCTGATGCTCTACCACCCGGCGGTCGAGCGCCTCCGCGAGCTCATCGACGGCGGCGAGCTCGGCGAGCTGTTCTACCTGACCTCGACCCGCGCCAACCTCGGCCGCCTGCGCTCCGACGAGAACGCGCTGTGGAGCCTCGGCCCGCACGATCTGTCGATGTTCGACTACCTCGTGCGCGCGCCGCTCGCGACGGTGACCGCCCGCGGCCAGAGCTTCCTCCAGCCCGGCATCGCCGACGTCGTCTTCGCGACGCTCGGCTTCGAGCGCGCGTCGCCACCGGCGGGGGCCGGCGCCGCGCCGGTGCTCGCCCACGTCCACCTGTCGTGGCTGTCGCCGCGCAAGGAGCGCCGCTTGGTCGTCGTCGGCTCGCGCAAGATGGTCGAGTTCGACGACACCGCCTCCGACAAGCTGCGCCTCTACGACCGCGGCTTCGACCGGCCGCCCGAGTTCGCCTCGTTCGCCGAGTACCTGACCCTGCGGCATGGTGAGGTCACGATCCCCGCCCTCGACATGGTCGAGCCGCTCGCCGCGATGGCGCGGCACTTCGTCGACTGCGTGAACGGCGCCGCGCGCCCGCGCACCGACGCCGCCGGCGGCGTCCGCGTGGTCCGCATGCTGGCCGCCGCCCAGGCGTCGCTCGAGCAGGTGCCGTGAAGGGCCACTTCGACGGCGACGTCTTCGTCCTCCAGGTCGTGGTCCTCGTCTGGCTGCTCGGCTGGGCCGCGCGCGCGCTCATCCGCATCGCCCAGGGCGACACCCGCACGGTGCTCGTCGTGCAGATCGTCTTCGTCCTGTTCTGCGGCGGCCCGATGGTGCTCGACCTGACCTACGGCCCGCCCGAGTACTCGTACCAGTGGGGCTTCATCGTCAGCCAGTACGACCGCACGACGAACCTCATCTACCTCGGCTACCTGACCGTCATCCCCGTCCTGCTCGAGCTGTTCGGCGGCCGCCGGCCGGCCGGCGGCGTCGTCGAGCCGATCGTCCTCGAGCTGCGGCCGTGGCCGCGGGCGATCGCGTGGGGTGCGATGCTGTTGCTCCCCGCCTCGCTCCTCCTCGCGCCGGACCCGAGCGCGTACCTCACCTACGCGTCGGCCCTGCGCGAGCCGACCGCGCAGGGCAGCGTCCTCTACTACCTCGTCATCGCCGCCGTCGCGGTGCTGGCGATCATCGGCTCGGTGCTCGTCCTCGCCGCCCGCGGCACCCGCGCGATCGAGCGGGTGCTCGCCGCGCCGCTGCTCGCGCTCGCCCTGTGGACGCACGGCAAGCGGTCGTCGGTCGCGCTCGCCGCGCTCCTGCTCCTCTACCTCCTGTGGATGCGCGGCATCCTGCGCGGCACCCGCTTCATCGGCGTCGCGCTCGCGCTCGGCGTCGGGCTCGCGACGTTCTCGTACCTGTACCAGACGCGCATCCGCGACGTGCGCACCGAGGACCTCGACCTGCGCTCGAAGCAGGCCAGCACCTTCTACGTCAACATGCGCATCGACTACGGCCGCGACGCCGTCATCAAGGAGGACATCTACGCCGAGCTGCACCCCGATCGCCTGAAGATCCTCGACTACCGGGGCGAGTCGCTCGTCTTCTACAGCCTGTTCTTCGTGCCGCGCAGCATGTGGCCCGGCAAGCCGTATCCGTACGCGGTCTACGTCACCGCGGCGATGATGCGGGCGCCACTGCGCGACTACCGGTGGGGCGTCACCACGTCGGTGCTCGACGAGGCGATCGCCAACTTCGGCTGGATCGGGATGCTCGTCGGCCCGCTCATCCCGGCGCGGGTGTGCGCGGTCGGCGACCGGCGCCGCTCGCCGTTCGTCGCGATCCTGACGGTGACGATCGCGTCGCTCCTGATCGTCCTCCACGCGGTCGCCTTCATCCCGCTCATCCTCCTGTGGATCCTGCTCGTCTGGCGCACGCGGGTCAGCCGCGCGACACCCGCCGGCACCCGCGTGCTAGCGTTCCGCTCGTGACCGGGCCCGTCACGCCACGCCACGACGTGCAGTGGACGCCCGCGAAGATCGGCGCGTTCTGGGACTTCGTCTCGTCGGTGGCGGCGCAGGCGGAGCAGTACTTCACGCACACGGCCGGGCCGAGCGTCGCGCACCACGCCGCGTCGCTCGTCCCGCTCGCCGACAAGGACGTGCTCGACTTCGGCTGCGGGCCGGGCCACCTGTTCCCGCACCTCGCGCGCGCGGCGCCGACGATGCGCTACGTCGGCATGGACTTCTCGCCCGGGTCGATCGCCGAGCTGGAGCAGCGCTGGCGCGGCCGCCCGCAGTTCGCCGGCGGCGCGGTCCTCGAGTTCCCGGTGAAGGCCGAGCGGCAGTTCGACGCGATCGTCTGCTGCGAGGTCGTCGAGCACCTCGACGACGCGACCCTCGAGCAGGTGTGCGACGCGTTCGCGCGCCTCCTGCGCAAGGGCGGCCGCCTGTACCTGACCACGCCGAACGCCGAGGTGCTCGACCGCAACAAGGTCATGTGCCCCGACTGCGGCGCGGTCTTCCACCGCTGGCAGCACCAGCGGAGCTGGGACGCGCGGACGCTCGTCGCCCAGCTCGCCAAGCACGGCTTCGTCGAGCCCCGGACGTTCGAGCTGGTCTACGCGCCGTCGTGGGCGCGCGCGCGGGCGGTGACGCTCTTGCGCAAGGCGCGCGGGCTGCCGCTGCCCAACCTCTGCTACGTGGGGACGAAGGCGTGATCGGCCGCGCGTTCCGCTGGCTCGGCCGCGAGTGGCGGAGCCGCCGCGATCCGATCGGGTTCGCGCGCCGGCTCGGCGTGCGGGTCGGCGACGGCTGCGAGCTGCTCGGCACCGGCCTGGCGACGTGGGGCACCGAGCCGTTCCTCATCACGCTCGGCGACCACGTGCAGGTCACCGCCGGCGTCCGCTTCATCACCCACGACGGCGCCATCTGGGTCTACCGGCGCGAGCACCCGCGCATCGGGCGGTTCGGGCCGATCCGGATCGGCAACAACGTCTACATCGGCACCGACGCGGTCATCCTGCCCGGCGTCACCGTCGGCGACGACTCGGTGATCGCGGCGTGCGCGGTCGTCAACCGCGACGTGCCGGCGCGCACGATCGTCGCCGGCGTGCCGGCGCGGCCGATCTGCTCGATCGACGAGTACTGGCAGAAGCACGAGCACGAGCTGGTCGACTGCTACGGCATGCCGGAGGCCGAGCGGCGGCGGTTCCTGCTCGAGAAGTTCGGCCTCGGCGAGCCGCCGCGCCTGCCCTGACGGCGCGATCAGGTGTCGGCGGGCCGGGCGGCGCGGGCGGCGCGGGCGGCGCGGCGGAGCGGGCCCCACAGCGCCATCAGGAACAGGCTGCACTCGACCGAGTAGCCGATGCAGGTCGCCCACGCGGCGCCGTGCAGGCCGTGGTGCGGCACCAGCAGCGCCGAGGCGCCGGCGATGACGGCGGTGCCGGTGCCGTGGATCCACGGCTGGATCGCGTAGCGGCGCATCGCGTCGAGCGCGGTCGCGAGGAAGATGTACGACCACACCAGGCCGGTCGCGGCGCTCATCCAGACGAGCACGTCGGCGTTGGCCGCCTCGTGCTCGGAGTAGAGGAGCCGCAGCACCGGCGCGCCGATCAGCGCCGACGCGACGACGGCGATGGTCGCCAGCACGATGCCGGCGAGGATCATCCCGCGCAGCAGGCGGAGGAACGAGCGCCAGTCGCCGCTGGCCGCGTCGCGCGACAGGCGCGGCATGACCGCGTTCGCGATCGCCGCGATGACGAGGTTGCCGGCGACGAGCAGGTACGACAGGTTGCCGTAGACGCCGACGTCGGTGCGGGTGCCGTAGGCGTCGACGAAGTAGCGCGGGATGTTGGTCTGCAGCGACCCGACCGCGGTGGCGACGCCGAGCGGCACCACGCGGAGGAAGAGCGCGCGCTGGCGCCGGCTGTTCCAGCGCGGGGCGAGCGGCTCCGCGATCTGGTGGCGCAGCGAGCGGAGGTCCCAGAAGAACCAGGGCAGGTAGCCGGCGGCGGTGGCGGCGGCCGACCAGGCGGCGCTGCGCGTGACCCAGAACGCGGCGATGCCGGCGGCGGTGCCGGTGAGGCCGCGCACGATGAGCGAGCGGCCGATGCGGTCGAGGCGCTCGTGGCGCTGCAGGCGGCCGTAGACGAGATCGCTGGCGCCGTCGACGACCTTGCTGACGGCGACGAGCAGGATGAGCGGGCCGGTCGCGTCGCGGTAGGCGATCGCGACGACGGCGCCGGTGAGGACGAGCGCGGCGAGGCTGCCGGCGATCCGGTTGGCGGCGTACTCGGCCCACACGAACTCGTCCCTGGCGTCGGTGGTCTGGACCGCGCGCAGCTTGAGCTGGGTGAAGAGGAAGATCGGCGCGGTGATCGCGAGCGCGAGGTTCCAGTCGCCGGCCACCGCCGTCGACGACAGCTTGGTGATGGCGATGACCGCCACCCACTGGCAGACCTGGAACGCGGTGCTGCCGACCAGCGCCCACAGGAAGTTCGCGCGCAAGGACGCGGCCATGGATCGGGTCGGACAGTACGACGAAACCGCCCACCCCCGATGAGGCGCTCCGGCCTTCGCGCCGGCGTCAGGCCGGCAGGTCGTCGTACCGGCGGCGCAGCGCGAGCAGCACGCCGGCCGCCAGCTCGACCGTCCCCTCGGTCGTCACCTCGGTCGTCACCTGGTACTCCCACGCACCGGTCGGCAGCCGGCGGGACCGCTCGATGCGCGGCGCGTCCTGCAGCGAAAGGATGAGCCGGTAGTGCAGCCAGTTGCCGCCGCGAGCGTACGACTCGGTCGCCGGTGACAGGACCTCGACGATGACAGCGGCGTGGTGATCGTCGGCCCGCTCGCATCGCCTGGATTGCGCTCGAGCGGCCCGCAGACGAGCGAGGCATCGGCGCAGGTCGCCTTGCCGGTCGCCAGCCCGCGGAGCCGCAGGTCGGCCCGCAAGGCGGTACAGCCGGGGCGCGGGTCGCCTCGAAGCCGCGCTGAGCCGCGAGGCCAGCGCGCTGTGGCGTGGCGTGCCGCAGGCCATCGCCACGACCACGCCGTCGTCGAGCTCGTGCTTCAGGCGCCGTCGCGCTCGTACGCGAGGTGCTCCGCGTGCGGGAAGCGCGCCCGGAGGCTGGCGGACGTGCTCATCGCGAGAGCTCCTGGCACAGCCAGGGGGCGATGGTGTCGGCGGCGAGGCGGTGGCCGTCGCGGTTCCAGTGGCCCCTGCCGAGCGAGGCGCCGGGGAAGCCGTGGTAGTAGCGGTGGTCCTGGTCGACGCGGGCGGCGAAGACGGGCGCGAGCGCGAGGAACGGGATGTGGTCGCGCGCCGCGAGCTCGCCGAGGCGGCGGTCCGGATACGAGAGGTCGGCGACGCCGAGCGCGCGGCGGAACTGCTCGCGCACCTCCGGATCCGGGTGGACCTGGATGCCGTTGGTGAGCGACACGAGGAAGAAGCGGGCCTGGTGCGCGGCGGCCTCGTCGCGCATGGCGGCCAGCAGCGCCTCGGTCACCTGCCAGGCGTCGCGCCAGGCGTCGTCGCGCGGCTCGACGTAGACCTGGCTGCGGCGGCCGGCGGCGTCCGCGTCCGCGTCGACGGCGAGCTCCGGGGCGCACGCGCGCAGCCGGCCGCAGACGTGGAGGTTGACGCGCGCCTGGTTGACGAGCTCGAGGACGCGCGAGTGACGGACGAGCCAGAGCGCGGCGCGCCCGCCGGCGCCGAGGCCGCGCGCGCGGCTGCCGTCGAGCACGAGCTGGCCGCCGTCGAGTCGGTAGAACGGCGACGCCTCCGCGCCGAGCGCCGGGCTGTTGTTGGCGACGTCGGTGCTGGTCTGGAAGGCAAGCAGGACGACGTCGGGGTGCCAGGCCCAGACGCGGTTGCGCAGGAGCAGGAGTGACGTCGCCGTCGAGTAGCCGTCGACGCCGAAGCTCATCGCCTCGACCTGCCGGCCGGCGGCCGCGGGGCAGTCGTGGAGGTCGTCGGCGAGGAGCGACCAGAACGCATCGGTGCGCGCGACCTGCAGCGCCTCGGTCGTCGAGCCGCCGAGGACGGCGAGGCGCAGCGTGCCGGGCGGCTTGGCCAGCGGATGATCGACGTCGCGGAAGCCGGCGGCGTTGACGTGGACGGCGGCGCGGCCCTCCTGCGTGTACGTGCCGCCGGCGCCGGGGATGAGGACGAGGCCGTAGGTCGCGTCGGGCTGGTGGAAGATCGGGTGGCCGACGCCCGCGATCCGCAGGCCGCACTCGGCGAGGAGGAAGGCGACCGCGAGCCCGACGATCGTCGCGCCGAGCCAGCGGACGAGGCGGCGGCCGAGCGGGCGGCGCGGGCGAGCGGGCTTCGCGGGCGCGGGGGCGGGCGCGGGCGCG
>DASZXE010000873.1:0-12514 GCA_035546475.1 Kofleriaceae bacterium | reverse complement strand
GCCGAAGCCTCGGTCGCGGCGGCGGCCGGCGGGGACGCTGGGGACGGTGGGGGCGCTCATGTCAGTTGGCGAAGAGGATCTGCTCCTGGAGGAGCAGGTGGGCCTGCGTCGACAGCTTCAGCTTGTCGCCGCGCGGGTTCTTGTACTCGAGCGTGATGCGGACCCGGACCGGCAGCCGGTCCTTCTCGGCGTCCTGCTTGGTCGTGTCCCAGGTGTCCTTCCACTCCTTTTCCTTCCAGTCCCAGTACTCGAACTTCACGCTCTCGACGTCACGCAGGAGGACGTCGAGCTCGGCCGGCTCGTCCTCGAGCTTCTCGTTCGACGGCCGCCGCAGCTCGCGGCGGAACAGGCTGCGCTTGCCGGGCTCGCGGCGGTCCTGGTCGATCGAGTAGACGACGATCGACTGGTCCGACTCGTTGGCGTCGGCCCACAGCGCGGTGTGGGCGAAGGTCGAGAAGGTCAGCTCGTCGTCCTTGCCCTTCATCAGCGTGCGGCGGTTGTCGAGCTCCTTGTTCTCGTTGGTCGACAGGTAGGCCGACTCGAGGTCGTGGACCATGCGCGACATCGCGACGCGCACCTCGTTGTTGCGGTCCTCGATCGCCTCGAAGTTCGTGCGCGACTCGCCCGCGTTGGTGATCGTGCTCCAGGCGAGCATCATCATGAGCGCCATGATCGCCATCGCGATCAGCAGCTCGACCAGCGTGAGGCCGGCCTGGGCGCGACGCGGCGCGGGGCGGACGGCGGCGCTCACGACTTGCACCCGATGCCGCCGGGGATGGCCTTGCACATGGCGGCCGGATCGGTGACGTAGAGGACGAAGTCGATGTGCTCGGCCTCGAAGCCGGTGTCCCACCGGATCGTCAGCACGATCTTGCGGATCGACTTCTTCAGGACGTCCTGGATCATCGGGTAGACCATCTGGACCATCCCGATGTTGGCGCCGGCCGCGCCGGTGGTGAGATCGCCGCCGCCGAGGCCGCCGCCGAACATGTCCATGATCTTGCCGAGCGCGCTGTCCTGGAAGCGCGCGACCGCCTCGGGGTCGGGCTCGCCGTCGCCGTCCTGATCGGAGCCGCTGCCGGAGCCCGAGCCGCCGGAGCGCGAGCCGGAGCCGGAGCCGGAGCCCGAGCGGCTCTTGTCCATGCCCATCAGCTTCTCGAAGCTCGGCAGCTCGACGGGGATGACCCGGTACTCCCACTTGATCGCCGGCCAGCCCTCGTCCTCGAAGGTGCCCTCGTCGTGCTCCTCGGTGTCCTTGAAGCCCTCCTGCGCGAGGTGCTCCTCGATGTCGTACATCTTGCCGCGCCCGACGTCGGCGACGATGCCCATGTACATCGCCTCCTGCGCGCTCGAGATGTTGCCGGCGATGCTGCGCACCAGCATCGTCAGGCCGAGCCCGAGGATCGCCAGCGCGATCATCACCTCGGCGAGCGTGAAGCCGCCGCGGTCGCCGCGGCGCGTCCGTGCCCTGCCCTGGCAGCCGCGCGCGGTCACGGGTGGTCCTCCCGCTCCTTCTCGCGCTCGCCCTTGGCGTTGCGGAGCATGTGCTCGTCGGGATCCTTGAGGGCGCCGTCGACGACCTCGAGCCGGCCGGTGGCGCCGTAGAGGAGGATCGAGTGCACGCTCTTGCCGTCGCCGAGCTCGATGATCGCCTTCTCCGCCCAGCCGAGCGGGAAGAAGTTGACGCTCACCTGCCCGCTGTCGACGGAGTCGTCGAGGTGCTGCACCCAGATCTCGCGGAGCTTGACGTCGCGCCCGGTCTGCAGCTTGCGGGCGAGCGCGCGGCCCATCGCGTCGCCGGTCATGAGGTCCTTGAACTCCTCCGACTCGGCGACCGGCACGCAGGTGCGGCCGTTGTTCTTGTCGCCGGCCAGCGCCAGCGCGACCTGCTTGTCGTCGCCGATCGCGGTGCGGAGCTGGCCCATCGGCAGGGTCGCGAGCTTGGCGCGCGCGAGCTCGAGCTCCCTCTCGGCCTCCTTGGGATCGACCTTGACCTCCTCCTTCGTGCGGCGGAGCGTGGGGTCACCCTCGCAGGTCTCGACCCAGTAGGCCTGCTTGTCGAAGTCGAACATCACGCGGACCTGCACGCCGGACTCGACGGCCAGCGCCTCGGCCCGCCGCATGACGGCGACGAGGTCGTTGGTGTCCTCGACCAGCGCGGCGCTGGTCAGCGTGCGGAAGCCGCTCCAGGCCAGGTAGGCGAAGAGCCCCATCAGCGCCAGCACGATCAACAGCTCGAGCACGGTCAGCCCGGCCTGGGGCCGGCTGCTCGCGCGCGCGCTGATGGAGGTGCGGGTCATGGTGAGGCTCCGTGCGGTCGTGGCGGGGGGCTACTGCTCCCAGGAGTGCTGGTCGTCGCTCGTGCCCTCGCGGCCGTCCTCGCCGACCGACAGGACGGCGATGCCGCGCGAGCCCTGCGGCATGTCGGCGCCGCACTTGATGACGTACGGGTGGCCCCACGGGTCGACGAAGTCGGGCTTCTGGTTGACGAACTCGGCGAGGTCCGCGGTCGTCGGGCACTTGCCGGTGTTGCCCGGCCGCATCGACCACTGCGGGTACGCCTCGTTGGCGAGCTTGCGGGTGTAGGCGCGCGCGATCTCGCCCTTGCTCTCCTGGAACGCGGCGAAGATGCGCGGGCCGATCAGGAAGCCCATCACGAGCGCGAGGATCGCGAGCACGATCAGGATCTCGAGCAGGGTCATGCCGACCTGGGCGCCGAGGCGACGCCGGGGACGCGAGCCGGCAAGACGAGACGGACGACGGAACGACGACACGAGCGACATGGGCATCTCCTGGTGCTATCGGAACGATCCCATCGACATGATGGGCTGGAGGATCGAGAAGACGACGAAGGCGACCGCGCCACCCATGGCGACGATCATGAGCGGCTCGAGCAGCGAGGTGAGCCGCGCCAGGCGCAGGTCGATCTCGTTCTCGTAGGTGGCGGCGATCCGCTCGAGCATCTGCTCGAGCTGGCCGGCGCGCTCGCCGACCGCGATCATGTGGGTCATCATCGACGGGAACTGGTTCGAGCGGCGCAGCGTGGCGTGCAGCGACTCGCCCTCGGTGACCGCCTGCTTGGCGTCGTCGACCGCCTTGCGCAGGATCACGTTGCCGAGGATCTGCTTGGCGGTGTCGAGCGCGCGCAGCATCGGCACGCCGGCGGTGAGCATGGTCGAAAGCGTGCGCGAGAAGCGGGCGACGTTGACCTTGCGGGCGAGGTCGCCGACGACCGGGATGCGCAGCACGAAGCGGTGCCACGTCTCCTTTCCGCCGGGGCTGCGCACCCAGGCGATGAAGCCCCAGATGGCGCCGGCGACCAGCGCCGCGATGATGAGGAAGTGGTGGCGGACCAGGTCCGACGTGAAGATCAGCATCCGGGTGTTGATCGGCAGCGTCTTCTTCTGGGCCTGGAAGACCTTCGTGATCTCCGGGATGACCGCGACCATCAGCACCGTGAGGATGCCGGTGCCGATCACCGCCATGATGATCGGGTACATCATCGCGCTCGACACCTTCGACTTCAGCCGCTGCGAGCTGTCGAGGAAGTCGGCCAGGCGGGTGAGGACCTCGTCGAGGTTGCCGGCGACCTCGCCGGCGCGGACCATCGAGATGTAGAGCTCGTCGAAGATCTTCGGGTGCTTCGCCATCGCGTCGGCGAGGGACGAGCCCTCGTTGACCGCGGTGCGCACCTCGCCGAGCGGCGACTTGAAGCGGACGTTGTCGGTCTGCTCGACGAGGACCGAGAGCGCCTCGGCCAGCGCGATGCCGCTCTTCAGCAGCGTCGACATCTGGCGGGTGAAGTTGGCGACCTCGGCCTTCTTGACGCCGCCGAAGATCGCGCCGAGGTCGACCTCCTTCGACAGCCCCTTGCCGCCGGCGGCCTTGGCGGCGGCGCCGCCGCCCTTCTTCGACACCTCGCAGTCGGTGACGACCACGCCCTCCTTGCGGAGGAGCATGCGGACGGCCTTGGGCGACTCCGCGTCGCGCATCCCGGTGACCGGCTTGCCCGTCGACCCGATGCCCTTGTAGGCGTACATCACCATCGCAAACCTCGGGGCAAACCTCGGGGACAGGATCCGGGGCACGAACCCAGCGAAACGATTGACGAATCCGGCGGCACCGCGAAAAAATTCGGCGCGCCGAGGCCGACGTTTTTCGCGGTGGCCGTAAAATCCGCCGCGAAATCGGAGGCTTGCGACCTAGGATCCTGTCCCCGGGTCATGCGTCTGCCTCCGCGGTCATGAGCATGACCTCCTCGGCGGTGGTGAGGCCCTTCAGGACCTTGCGGGCGCCGTCGTAGCGGAGGCCGACCATGCCGGCGGCGTCGGCGGCGCGGCGGATCGAGCCGGCGTCGGCCTTCTCGAGGGTGAGCCGCCGGATGACGTCGTTGATCATCAGGAGCTCGTAGATGCCGGTGCGGCCGCGGTAGCCGACGTCGAGGCACGACGGACAGCCGACCGCCTCGAGCACGGTGCCGGGCGGCAGCACCTTCTCGCCCTTCACCGCCGGGAACTGGTAGCGGCCGGCGTAGAACGGGCCCGGCTCGAGGCCGAGCTGGTGGATGATCTGCTCGCTCGGCCGGACCGGGCGCGCGCAGTCGTAGCAGGGCCGGCGGACCAGGCGCTGGGCGAGCAGGCCGACCAGCGACGAGGCGACCAGGAACGGCTCGATGCCCATGTCGACGAGGCGGGTGATGGCGCCGGCCGCGTCGTTGGTGTGGACGGTCGAGAAGACGAAGTGGCCGGTGAGCGACGCGGTGATCGCGATCTCGGCCGTCTCGCGGTCGCGGATCTCGCCGACCATGATCACGTCGGGATCGTGGCGGAGGAAGGAGCGCAGCCCGGTCGCGAAGGTCAGGTCGATCTTCGGGTTGACCTGCGTCTGGCTGATCCCCTCGAGCTGGTACTCGACCGGATCCTCGACGGTGAGGATGTTCTGGTCGGGCGAGTTGATCTCCGACAGGCAGGCGTAGAGCGTGGTCGTCTTGCCGGAGCCGGTCGGCCCGGTGACGAGCAGGATGCCGTGCGGCCGCTTGATGATCGCGCGGATGTGCTCGAGCGTGTCGGCGGCCATGCCGACGTCGGCGAGGCCGAGGAGCACCGAGCTGCGGTCGAGCAGACGGATGGTGACCCGCTCGCCGCCGGCGGTCGGCACCGTCGCGACGCGCATGTCGACGTCCTTGCCGGCGATCTTGCGGCGGATGCGGCCGTCCTGCGGCAAGCGCTTCTCGGCGATGTTGAGGCCGGCCATGATCTTCACGCGGGCCAGGATCGACGCGAGGAACTTGCGCGGGGCCCGCTTGGCCTCGCGCAGGGCGCCGTCGATCCGGTAGCGGACCAGCACGTCCTTCTCGCCGGGCTCGATGTGGATATCGGACGCCCGCTCCTTCACCGCCTGGAACATGAGCGAGTTGACCCAGCGGATGATCGGCGCCTCGTCGTTGAGGTCGAGGATGTCGACCAGCTCCTCCGACTGCGCGAACTCCTCCTCGCCCTCGTCCTTCTTCCGGTCGTCGTGGTCGAGCTCGGCGCCCTGGCGCAGGCGGGCGTAGGCGCGGTTGATCGAGTCGACGATGCGGCCGGGGGCGACCACCACCGGGTCGACCGCCGACGCGATCATGACGGCGACGTCGTCGACGACGTCGAGCGCGGTCGGATCGGCGATGGCGACCCGCACGCGGCCGGTGTCCGGGTTGCGGTCGAGCGGCAGCACCCGGTGCTGCTTGGCGAAGTTGATCGGCAGCGCCTCGATCAGCTCGGCCGGGATCTCCTCGGCGCGCGGCAGGTCGCGCAGGGCCGGCATCTCGGCCTGCAGCGCCAGGCCGAGCGCGAGCTGGTCCTCGTCGACCAGGCGCAGCTTGACCAGCACCTCGCCGAGCAGGCCGCCCTCCTCGCGCTGCTTGGTGAGCGCGCGGTCGAGCGCGGCGCGGGTCAGCCCGACCTCGCGGACGAGGATCTCGCCGAGCAGCGCGGGCCAGGCCGGGGCGTAGCCGGCGGCGGTCACGGGTGGGTAGCTCCCTTCGCCGGCGCCGGCGTCTTGCCGGTGACCGGCGCGGCGGCCGGCGGCGGCGGCGGCGCGTCGGGCGGGCTGCCCGGCGTGGCCGTGCCCGGCGCGGTCACCGGCCCGGTGCCCGGCTCGCTGTCGTCGAGGCCGTCGGCGCCGCCCGGCAGCTTGTAGTCGATCGGGCCGTCCGGCACCGACGGCGGCCGGTTCTCGAGCGCCTTCAGCACCTCGCGGTCCTGCTCGACCACCATCACCTGCCGGTTGATCTCCTCGACCAGGCCGCGCTTGCGGTGGTAGTCGGTCTTCGGCAGGAACTCGGCCTTGTCGAGGTTGGCGAACGCGCGGAGGAACTCGTTGCGCTCGCGCAGCTTGCGCTCGAGGATCGTCTGCAGGTCGAGCTGGTCGTTGATGATGTACGGCGTGAGGAGGACGAGCAGGTTCGTCTTCTTCTTCTCGCGCTTGGTGTACTTGAACGCGTAGCCGAGGATCGGGATGTCGCCGAGCAGCGGCACCTTCGACTCGGTGTAGCTGGTGCGGTCGGAGATGAGGCCGCCGATGACGATGCTCTGCTGGTCGCGGACGACGACGGTCGTGCGGATCTTGCGCTTGGTCCACGTCGGGCCGAGCTGCGGGTCCTTGTCGCCGACGTCCTGGATCTCCTGCTCGATCTTGAGGCGGACCATGTCGGACGAGTTGATCGCCGGCGTGATCTTCATGTCGAGCTGGATGTCCTGGCGCTGGATCGACAGGCTGCCGAGGCCGGGCGCCACGCCGCCGACGCCGCCGAGGCCGAAGGTGACGCCGCCCTGGTACGGGATGTTCTGGCCGACCGAGATCTCGGCCTCCTCGTTGTTGGTCGCGAGGATGTGCGGCGACGACAGCACGTTCACGTCCGACGACGTCGACAGCGCCTGGAACAGCACCGCGTACGACGGGATGCTGGTGCCGAGCAGCTCCTCGGAGTTGGTCAAGGTCGGGCCGATCAGGCCGCCGATCAGGCCGGCCGCCGACGCCAGGCTGGTGACGTCGATCGACTTCAGGTCGGAGCCCTCGACGCCGCCGAGGAGGACGCCGTCGTCGCCGTTGTTGAGCGGGTAGCCGCCGTGCGAGCTCGAGCCGAGGTTGAAGTTGTGGCCGACGTTGAGCTCGAGGATGACCGCCTCGATGAAGACCTGGCGGCGCGGGGTGTCGAGCTCCTCGACGACGTCGCGCAGCGCCTGGAAGTCGCGGTCGGACGCGAGCACGACCAGCGAGTTGGTCGGCGCGTCCTGCGTGATGTGGACCTGGCCCTCGAACGCGGCGCCGGCGGCCGGCCCCTGGTTGATCTGGACCTGCGCGCCGGGGATCGCCGGCTGCCGCCGCTGCGGGTTGTTGTTGTTCTGCTGGCCGGCGCCGGACAGGGCGCCGTTGAGCGTCGCCGCCAGCTCCTCCGCCTGCGCGTTCTGCAGGTGGTAGACGTGGATCGAGCCGGCGCTGGTGGTCGCGATCTCGACGTCGAGGCGCTCGACCAGGCCCTTGACGCGGAGGTAGCCGGCCTCCGACGCGACGAGGATGAGGGTGTTCGACCGCTCGTCGGCCAGGATCTTCGACGGCACGGCCGCCTGGATCGAGCTGGTGTCGACCGCGCCCTCCGGCTCCTTGCCGTTGAAGCTCGCCGGGCCGCCCATCGGGCCGTTCATCGGCCCGTTCTGGTTGTTCTGGCCGACGCCGAGGATCTCCGCCAGCTTCTGCTGGAGGGTGACCGCGTCGGCGTACTTCACCTGGATCGTGTAGATGCCCTCGCCCGAGGCCGGCTGATCCAGCTCGCGGGTCAGGGTCACCATGTTGCGGATGTTGGCGCCGTAGTCGGTGACGATGAGGGCGCCGGCGCGGGCGACCGGCTGGATGGCGCCGATCGGCGACTTGACGACCGCGAGCGCGTTCGACAGCTCGTCGACCGGGATGTTCTGCGGGCGCAGGATCAGGCGGACGATGTCGTCGGAGTCGGCCGGCGCGCCGTGCTGGTAGATCGGCACGGTGTCGCCCTTGGCGTTGCCGGCCTCGACGACGCGCAGCACGTTGCCCTTCGGCACCACCGCCAGCCCCATCGTCGACAAGCTCACCAGGAACAGGCGGTAGGCCTGCTGGGGGCTCATCTTGTTGGGCGCGATGATCGTCAGCTTCTTCGAGCGCTGGAGGATGCTCGACTCGTAGATGAAGTTCTTGCAGGTGAAGCCCATCGCCCAGGCGAGCAGGTCCTTGAGCTCGGTGTCGGGCTTGAGGGTCACCGAGATCGGGCCGCGGGCCTTGCCGCACGAGTAGAGCTGGTCGTCCTCGCCGGGGGCCTTGTCGTCGCCGCCGCCGGCGCCACCGCCGGGCGCGGGAGGCGGTTGCGGCTGGGCGGCGAGCGGCGCGACCGCCGCGAGGAGCACGGCGGCCGCCGCGACGGCGGCGAGCGAACGAGGCGAACGAGGTGGGATCATGAGGCTTTCCGGAAGGTCGAGAGAGCGGCGCGGCATCGGGGGCGAGGGCTCGTGGATCGAGGGCTTCAGTGGATCGTGTAGTTGAGGGTCACCGGCTTGCCCCGGCGCGTGATGTTGACCTGGAGGCTGCCGGCGTCGCGCAGCTTGCCGTAGACCTCCATCGCCTTGTCCATCGAGTTGAGCTCGAAGCCGTTGATGGCGTGGATGGTGTCGCCGTTGGCGAAGCCGAGCTTCGCGTAGACCGACGACGGGCGGACCGCGTAGAGGCGGAAGCCGTTGGGCTCGCCGTTCTGCGACGACGGCATCACGCGCGCGCCCTTGGCGATCGCCATCGGGTTGGCGAGCACCTTGTCGACCAGCGAGCGATCGATGTCGTAGTTCGAGTCGTCGATCTTGCGGACGCCGGCCTCGATGGCGGCGTTGAGCGCGTCGTCGCCGGTGGCGGCGCCGGCGTCGGGCGTCGTCTGCGCGACCGCGACGGGCGGCGGGGGCGGCGCCGGCACGTCGCCGAGCAGCGAGATGCGCTCGGTCCGCTTGGTGCCGATGTTGGTGAAGTCGACGTACTTGTGGTGGACGGCGACGATCGGGCCGGCGCCGGGGATCTCGTGGCCGATCCAGTAGGCGCCCTGCATCTGCGTCGCGGTGTTGAGGATGAACGCGTGCGAGTCGCGGTCGGCGTGCGGGCCTTCCGAGACGTGGGTCGCGATCAGCTCGAGCGGCAGCGCGGTGAACGGGATCACCGACGGGTCGACCGGCGCGGTCGGCTGGGCGACCTCGGCGACCGGCGGCTGGCAGTCGGAGCAGAACATGTTCCGATCGATGATCGGCTGGCCGTCCTTGCTGCGGTTGGCGGCCGCCACGTTCATCGCCGGCATCGGCCTGGTGACGCGCGGGCCGTGCCTGGCGTCGGCGAGCACCTTGCCCGCGAGGACGTGGTTGGTCAGCTTGGCGGCGAACACGGCGCTGCCGGCGACCGCCAGCGCGATGACCACCCAGAAGTAACGCTTGACCAGCTCCTGCATCACGCACCTCCGGGCCGGGCAGCACCGGCGCGGTCGACGGGGTTGCGGCCGCCGGCGTCGAGGTCGACGTCGGCGTGGGGATCGGTGGCGTCGCCGTCGTCGGCGTCCGCGGGCTCGGCGCCGTCGGCGTCGGGGCTGCCGTCGGCGGGCTCGGGCTCGCCGTCGGCGGGCTCGCCGAGCGCCTCGAGGCGGCGGTAGATGGTGCGGGTGGCGATGCCGAGCAGCTTGGCGGTCAGCCGCTTGTCGCCGCGCGTGTGGCGCAAGGTCTCGCGGATGACGCGCATCTCGATGTCGGCGAGCGGGGTGCCGATCGCGAACGTCATCGCCGGCGCGCCGGCGGCGGCCGCGTCGCGGATCTCGCGGGGCAGCGCGTCCTCGTCGAGCGGGCTGGGCACGCTGGCGCGGGTGAGGACGACCGCGCGCTCGATCGCGTTCTCGAGCTCGCGCACGTTGCCCGGCCACGGGTAGTCGGCGAGCCGGGCCATCGCGGCGGCGGTGCAGCCGGTGATCGTCTTGCCGTTCTTCTCGGCGTAGAGCTGGATGAAGTGCTGCACGAGCAGCGGCACGTCCTCGCGGCGGTCGCGCAGCGGCGGCACGTGGACCGGGATGACGTTCAGCCGGTAGTAGAGGTCCTCGCGGAAGCGGCCGGCGCGGACCTCCTCGGCGAGGTCGACGTTGGTGGCGGCGATGAGGCGGAGGTCGATGCGGCGGGGCTTGCCGCCGGCGCCCAGCCGCTCGATCTCGCCCTCCTGCAGCACGCGGAGGAGCTTGACCTGGACGTGGCGGGAGATCTCGCCGATCTCGTCGAGGAAGAGGGTGCCGCCGTGGGCGGCCTCGAAGCGGCCCTCGCGGGCGGCGGTGGCGCCGGTGAACGCGCCGCGCTCGTAGCCGAACAGCTCGGCCTCGAGGATCGACTCGGGGATCGCGGCGCAGTTGATGGCGATGAACGGGCCGCGCGCGCGGGTCGAGTTGTCGTGGACCGCGCGGGCGAGGAGCTCCTTGCCGGTGCCGCTCTCGCCGAGGAGCAGCACGGTCGCCTCCGACGGCGCGGCCTGGTGGACGATGTCCATCGTGCGGCGCCACGGCAGCGACGTGCCGATGATCGACCGGCGGCGGCGCTCGGTGAGCTGGGCCTTGAGCGCGCGGTTCTCGGTGACGAGCAACTGCTTCTCGAGGGCGTTCCTGACCACGCGGACGACGTGGGCGCGCTTGAGCGGCTTGGCGACGAAGTCGTAGGCGCCCTCCTTCATCGCGTCGACCGCGGTCTCGACCGTGCCGTACGCGGTCATGAGGATGACCTCGGTCTCGGGGGCGACGGTGCGGGCGGCGCGCAGGAGGTCCATGCCGCTCGTGCCCGGCATCATCAGATCGGAGAGCAGGACGCCGACGCGGTGGCGGCGGAGGAGGTCGAGGCCGGTGGCGCCGTCGGTGGCGGTGAGGACGGTGAAGCCCTCGCGGCGGAAGATCTTGTCGAGCGACTCGACGATGCCCGGCTCGTCGTCGACGACGAGGACGACGCGGCCCGGATCCCAGCTCGCGCGCTCGCTGCCGCCGGGGCCGCCGCGCGGGGCCGGCTCGGAGGAGGTCGCGCCGGTGCCGGCGTGCGGCTCGGCCGAGCGAGGCTCGCTGGCGGCAGCCCAGGCGCGGCGCGGGATGCCGCCGGGATGACGCATCACGCCGCCGGCCGCGCCGGCGGTGGCGCCGGCAGGCTGACCGGGGGGCTGGATGGCAGTCGGGTTCCGGGCGGGAAGCATGAAACCTCCGGGGCGGCTGCATCTACAAGCGCGGTGCCAGGTTGCTGCATTCCAAGTAGCCGGATCTGTTCGGTGGATGGGCGCCGCACGGGGGGTGCGCCTGCCAGCGTGACACGCGGGGGGCGAGGGATTGTCAGAATGTCACGAGGCGGGCCGGACGCACGGGTTGCAGCCGACGGGGTCGCTTTTTTCTGCATGAGCGCGCGGCGGGCCGCTCCTGGTGAACGAGAGCCCGAGACGACCGCCGGCACGAGCGCCGGCACGAACCCGAGCCCCAGGAGAACCGTCATGCGCACCGCCACCCACGCCCTCGCCGCTGCCTTCACCCTCGCCTTCGCCGCCGCGCCGCTCGCCGGCTGCGTCGACAACCTCGACGACCCGAACGACCCGAACGCCCGGGCCGGCAGCGAGCTGGGCACGACGGCCGACGACCTCGACGGGCCGATGCTGTCCCTGTACGCCGGGCCGTTCCTGACCGGCGCGGTGGTGAACGTCACCGGCAACCTCGCCGACCTCGGCAGCGCGGACGACCAGACCTGGTCGCTCAAGAACAACGCGCTCGGCGTGTTCACCGTCTGGTCCGGCAAGAACTTCACCGGCCGCTGCCAGGTGATCCTGCCGGCCCAGAGCTTCGGCGACCTGTCGATCGTCGACATCGGGCCGGCGCGGATCTCGTCGGTGCAGAGCGGCGCGACGTGCGCGACCGGCGGGGACACCGATCACATCCGGCAGATCAACCAGACCGCCACCCAGCGGCGCGTGCGGCTGACGGTCGACGCGGCGACCGGGAGCTGGGACCAGACGCCGGGCGGCGGCGACTCGGTCGTGCACTTCTCGAAGAACGCCTGGCGCGTCGTCGTCGAGACCCAGTACCTGTACGGCGGCTGGACCGACTCGGCGGGCAAGACGTACCTGGCCGATGACGCGCTGATCGGCGACCACGCGGTCTACTCGCACGACCAGAGCGCGACCAGCTACGAGACGCTCTACTACTGAAGCGTCCGAGCGGAGCCCGGCGCGGGTGGCGCGGACCGAGATCCTGCGAGGTCCTCCTCGGGCCGGAGCGATCGACGAGAGGTTGGCGTTCCGGCGAGCGCTCCGACGATCAGAGCGGGACGAGGGCGCGGGCGAGCCGGTCGGGGGAGACGACGCCCTCGGCGCGGAGATAGGCGGCGGCCTCGGTGGCGGCGGTGGCGGCGGTGGCGGCGGTGGCGGCGGTGGCGCCGGTGGCGGTGGCGGTGGCGGTGGCGGTGGTGGCCGGGGCGTCGAG
>DASZXE010000872.1:0-1976 GCA_035546475.1 Kofleriaceae bacterium | reverse complement strand
GCCGCCGGTGCCGCGGGTCGCCGCGTCGGTCGCGATCGACTCGGCGCTGGCGAGGACGACCAGCCGCGCGGCGCCGCGCTCGGCGGCGACCGCCAGCGCCAGCCGGCCGGTCGGCCCGGTGCCGTCGACGGCGTGGCCGTGGGGGCCGGTCGCCACCAGCACGGTCGCGCGCACGCCGGCGACGTCGTGGACCGCGAGCGCGCGGGTCGCCTGCCAGATCGTCGCCCGCCGGCCGGCGAACCCGGCCGTGATCGGATGCGCGCCGTAGCCGTCGACGACCCGGAAGCCGAGCGGCAGCGGCACGGTCGCGTCGTCGTCGACGATCCAGCGATCGCCGGCCTCGATGCCCCACGCGCCGAGCACCGCCTCGAGCCCGTTCGCCGGCAGCCGCGGCTGGTCCGCGCCGCCGACGTCGCGGCCCGACAGCGCGACCAGGACGCCGCCGCCCTGCGCGAGGAACGCGTTCACCGCCAGCGCCTGATCGCCCGACAGCGGCCTCACCGGACCGATCACCGCCAGGATGCGGCAGGTCGCCGGCACCGCGCCGCCGAGGTCGATGGTGTCGACACCGATGCCGTCGGCGGCGAGCCGCGCCGCGACCGGCGCCCACGGATCCGCCGGGCCGGTCGCGCCGGCGCCGGGATCGGCGGCGCCGCCGTCGCCGGCCTGCCCCTCGCCGGTCAGGAGCCCGCCGTGGCCGCCGACCGCGCAGACCGTCACCGGCTGATCGTCGACCAGCTCGGCGAGCGCCTGGCTGATCGCCGCCTCGGCGCGCAGGGACGACACCGCCGGCGCCGCCAGCGCGTCGCGGCCGACCGCGGCCAGGTCGAGCAGCGCCACCGCGCGCCGCCGCGCCCCGCGCGAGAGCAGCAGCGCGCCGCCGCGCACGAGCTGGTGCTCGTCGAGCGCGGAGGTCGCCGCCACCACCGACACCGCCTCGGGATCGGCCGCCGGATCGATCCGCGACACCCGCAGCGCGGGCTGCACGCGCGCCATCCGGCGGAGCAGCCGGTCGACCTCGTCGTAGATCGGCGCGAGCTGATCGATCTGCGGGCGCAGCACCGCGATCGTCACCGGCTCGTCGACGCGGGCGAGCACCGCGCGGGTCGTGGCCGCCAGCGAGTTGCGCCCGTCGCGGGTCACGTCGCGCGGCGCGATCGCGCGGCCGGCCAGCACGCCGGCGAGCACGATCGACGCCGCGACCAGCCCACCCTCGAGCGCGCCGAGCCCGACCGCGCCGCCGCGCCGCCGCCCCACCCCGCCGAGCGCGGTCGCGATCCGCAGGCCGCCGGCGACCAGCGCCACCAGCACCAGCGCGCTGTCGAGCCGCACCTCGCCGCGCGCGAGCGTCGCCAGCACCGGCCGCGGGCCGGCCGCCGCCAGCGCCGCCACCAGCGTCGGATGCTCGGCCGCCAGCGACGGCACCAGCGCCGGCAGCTCGCCGGCCGACAGCCACGCGAGCAGCACGCCGAGCCCCGCCACCGTCGCCGCCACCGTGTGCTGCGTCCAGCCGCTCGCCGCCAGCGCGAGCGCGAGCCCGGCCGCGCCGACGGCGATCTCGCCGACGTACGCGCTCGCCACCGGCCCCGGATCCATCAGCGCCCCGCCCGGCGCGTAGTGCGCCAGCACGAACAGGTACGCGAGCGTCGACAGCCACAAGGCCGCGTACAGCGCGACGCCTGCCAGCCAGGCCCCGACCACCGCCGCGCTCTCCGCCACCGGCGCGGTCACCATCGCCTCCCAGGTCCCGGCCCGCCGCTCGTCGGCGAGCCGCGCCGCCAGCGCCGCGAGCACCGCGAGCTGCAACGCCCAGTGCACGAAGCCGCCGGCGACGTGGCCCTCGAGCACGGCGCCGAGCGGCGCCGGCCGCGCCGGATCGGCGAGGTTCGCCACCAGCGCCGCGAACGACACGCCCTCGAGGACGAGGAACGCCGCGGCGACCACGAGCGCGACCGGCGACCGCAGGTAGCCGAGCA
>DASZXE010000871.1:0-3464 GCA_035546475.1 Kofleriaceae bacterium | reverse complement strand
GTCCGCGCCGAACCCTTACAGGGCCAGGCTCCTAGCGCGGCGGCGGGTCGGCCTCGAGCACGGTGGTGCCGAAGGTGTCGTGGCAGACGAGGAGCGCGAAGCGCTCGACGGTGTCGAGCTGCCCGGTCGACAGGGTCGCGTAGTCGAGGCGGCCGCGCAGGTCGGTGTAGCCGTCCTTGTAGAAGGCGACCGCGCCGCCGCGGGCGCGCGCGTAGCACTTGACGTAGGTGGCCGGCAGCGGCGCGCCGGTCGAGGCGCGGCGGACCTGGAGCTGGCCGTACGGCGCCGACACCGCGACGGCGAGGTCGTGGGCGAAGTGGGTGACCGCCTGGCGGAGCGCGCCGGCGACGACCTCGACGACGATGTTGGCGGCGGCGAGCTCGGCGGGCAGCGCGACGCGGGTCGAGCCCGACGGCGCGAGCGCGACCTCGTCCACGCGGCCGGGCTCGATGAGGCCGAAGCGGTCGCCGGTGGCGCCGAGGAACGGCTGCCGCGAGAAGAGCAGCTCGAGGTCCATGCGGTAGAAGCGCAGGGTGGCGGACGCCAGCAGGGTGGCGTCGATGACGATCGCGCCGCCGTCGACGCGGACCGCGAGGGTGGGCTGGCGGGCGGCGAGCTCGGCCATCCGCTGGTCGCGGCTGTCCGGATCACCGGACGAGGCGGGCGCGGCGCCGGCGACCTCGTCGAGCATGGCGGCGACGGCGAGGAAGCGATGGCGCCAGCGATCGACCGGATGGTCGAGGTGGGGCGCGACGCGGGCGCGCGCGGCGGCGAGGTCGCCGGTGGCGGCGGCGGCGTAGGCGGCGAGGTAGTCGCGTTGCAGCGGGACGGCGGCCTCGGCCTCGGCCGAGTCGCGGTCGTCGTCGGCGTCGGCGGCGGCGGGCGTGTCGGCGCGGCCGAGCGCGCGCAGCGCCTCGTCGGGCCGGTCCATCGTGAACAGGTAGTGCGCCGCCGCGAGCCAGTCGTCGGCGCGCGGCCGCCGCCTCGACGCGACCAGCTCGAGGAAGGCGCGCCACTGCGCCGCGAGGCCGTCGTTGGGGACGACCCGCCGGTCGCCGAGGCGGTGGGCGCGCGCGTTGACCAGCGGCGCGTACTCGAGGTGCTGGTAGCGGGCGCGCTCGACCGGTTCGAGGTCGACCGGTCCGCCGTCGAGCACCGGGCCGGCGACCGCCAGGAAGTCGTCGGCGTGGGTCAGCCACTCGGCGGCGCGCGCCGCGTCGCCGTGGAGGAACGCGTACCCCCACAGCGTCGGATCGAAGGTGTGGCGCGCGGCGAGCGCGGCGGTGATGCGCGCGAACGCGTCGCGGTCGCGCAGGCGCCAGGCGACCCGCTCGAGCTCGACGCGGCCGAGGTTCGCGGCGGCGAGGAACGCGACCACGTCGTCGACGGAGCCGCGCTGCGAGACGTGCGGCCACGACCCGGCGTCGGACTCCGTCGGCACCGCGACGACCGCGAGCCGGCGCGGCGCCGCGGCGGCCACCAGCACGTCGCCGTCGACGATCTGCGCCGGGTAGTGATCGACGTCGCCGGCGGCCGGGAAGTAGAAGGCGTACTCGAGCGTCGCGGTCGCGTGGGCGCCGAGCTCCACCCGCCGCGTGCGGGTCGCGCGGCCGCCGGTGGTCGCGATCGCGCCCGCCGGGATCTGCGTGAGCACGGCGAGGCGGCGCACGCGGCTGGTCGGGTTGCTGACGACGACCTGGCACTCGTAGACGACCCCGGCGACGAGCTCGCCGGTGACGTACTTCTCGCGCTGGACCGCGCCGTCCCATTCCCAGCGGTCGTCGGAGCGGAAGTAGCTCTGGCCGACGAGGACCTCGCCGGTCGGCGGGCCGGCGACCGGCGACAGCGCGGCGACCGCTGCCAGCGCGTGGCTGCCGGCGCGCACCTCGGCGCCCGCCGCGCCGCGCGCGGTGAACGTGTGGGCACCGGCGGCGAACGGCAGGTCGAGCACGGCGAGCGCGCAGACGCACGCCGCGAAGCCGGTCGCCGCGTCGGCGAGGTTCGGCGACAGGAACGGGCCGGCGCTCTCCTGGCGGGCGAGGTCGCGCCACAGGCGGCGCGGCGGGATCAGCGCCGCGGCGTCGTCGGTGACGCGCTGGTGCCACCAGTTGTGCTCGGCGAGCTCCTCGGTGCGATCGGCCGGGCGGTACATCGGCGCGGCGGCGGCGCGGTCGAGCAGCTCGTCGGCGAGCGACTCGTCCTGGCGGCGCGCGAGCTTCTTCGCCTTCCCCATCGGGGCCGCGGGCGCCGGCGCCGCGAAGCCGGCGGCCGCGCCTCCGCCCGGCGCGCCGTGGCCGCCGAGCGCGCTTCGCGCCGGCGGCATCCGCTCGGCCTCCTCGGCCACCTCGTCGTCGTCGGGCGGCGTCTCGGTGACGTGGCCGGCCAGCCGCGTGCCGTCGCCGCCGAGGGCGCCGCCGGCGAGCAGCGCGTCGACCAGCCGGTCGTCGGCGGTCGGATCGGGCGGCAGGAGGTCGACCTCGTCGGCGAGGTTGCGCGCGAGCGACGTCCGGGCGGCGGACAGTCGCTGCGCCAGGAGCGCGCGCTCGAAGGCGTTCAGGCGCGCGAGCCGCCAGGTCGCCAGGTACGGCGTAAGGTCCTCGTCGCACAGCGCGCGATCGATGAACGTCCGGTGCAGCTTGCTCGCCAGGTACGGGCGGATCGCGCCGGCGAAGAGCTCCGGGTCCTTCCAGCGGATGAAGATCGCCAGCTCGTGGCACGCGTGCTTCGAGTAGAGGCGGAGCCGCTCGTCGCGCGGCAGCGAGGCCCACCGCGGGAGGAAGTCCCACGACGCGAGGGTCGCGTCGCCCGACAGCGCGCACAGCGCTCGGTACAGCTTGTCGACGGTGTCGACCAGCTCGACGCGGGTCGTCGCCGGATCGGCGACGGCGAGCGCGGCGCCGGCGGGCAGCGGGACCAGGCGACGATCCTCGCGCAGGTGGCGATCGGCCGGCAGCGCGGCGGCGAGGCGCAGGTCGCGCACGGCGAGCGCGCGCGCCGGCAGCGGCAGCGTGCGCACCGACGTCGCCGACGGATCGACGCAGACCACGCGCACGACCTGGGCCGCGCCGAGCGAGGCGCGCGGCACGCGGAGCTCGCCCTGCTCGTCGGGGCGCAGGTTGGCGAGCACGACCGGCGCGTCGGCGAGGAAGTCGTGCGGCGCGAACGCGGGCTCGCGCGAGGGCTCGGGAGGCGGCGCCGGCGCCGGGCCGCGGTAGCTCGCCGGCTGGGGCATCGCGCCCGCGGCCCCGCTCCTGCGGAGGTCGCCCGGCCCCCGCGCGTCCTGCACCGCGGTCGCCGTCGTCCGCAGCGACCACGGGTTGAGCAGCAGGCCGGGGCGCTCGAGCATCACGCCGGGGCGGCGCGGCGCGTGCTGGCGATCGAGCACGTAGCGGTACTCGTCCCCGAGGTCGGCGCTCGCCAGGTAGTCGGTGCGCGGCGGCGGCGTCCACCGGCTCGCCGGCCCG
>DASZXE010000870.1:0-3241 GCA_035546475.1 Kofleriaceae bacterium | reverse complement strand
CGATCGGATCGCCGCCGACGCGCTGCGCACGGTGCTCGCGTCGCGCGGCGTGATCGTGTCGTCGGGGTCGGCGTGCGCGTCGGCGCCGGGCGCCGATCCGGCCCACGCGAAGACGTCGTCGCTCGACGCGATCGGGCTGCCGCCGAGCTGGGGCATGGTGCGGCTGTCGTTCGGCCACGACACGACCGCCGAGGAGGTCGCCGCGGCCGCGCCGGTGCTGGCGACGACCGTCCGCGAGCTGGCCGGCGCCCCGAACGCGTGAGACGCCGGGGACGCCGGGGACGCCGGAGACGCCGGAGACGCGGGGACGCCGGGGACGCGGGAGGGACGCGGCGGCGCGGGCGGGACGCGGGGCACTCCCTGCGGAGGCGGACCGCGCCATACTCGAAGCGTGACGCGCACGTCGATGCGGACGTGGATGCTGGCGGTGGCGACCTGCGCCGCGTGCGGCGGCTCGCCGGCGACGATCGACGCGGCCGGGCCGCCCGGCGATGGCGGGCTCGACGGCGCGGTCGATGCGTCGAGCGACGGCGGCCCGCGCGACGCCGGCCTGCCCGCGTGCGATCCGTCGGCGCTGCCCGGCCACACCGGCTGCGGCTCGGGGCGCTGCACCTGGATCACCGTCGACGGCGGACCGCCGGCGACCGGCATGGTCGGCTGCGTGCCGGCCGGCACCGTCGGGATCGGCGGCGCGTGCACGGTCGGCCCGCCGGGCGCCGCGACCGGCTACGACGACTGCCAGGAGGGCGGCGTGTGCATCGACGGCACCTGCGCCGACGTCTGCAGCTTCCTGGGCGGCGCGAACGGCTGCGGGACCGCCGAGACCTGCGCGACCTACCACGGCCTCTTCGACGACGCCGACGGCCATCCGCTCGCGGGCGTCTGCCGGCGCGGCTGCGACGCGGTCGGCCAGACCGACTGCCCGCCGACGCAGGGCTGCTACGTGCTCGTGTCGCAGTTCACGTCGAGGACGGTGTGCGCGGCGGCCGGCATGCTCGGCCAGGGCCAGCTCATCCCCGGCCAGGTGTTCGCGAACTCGTGCCGCGCCGGCTACATGCCGCGCCGCCGCGATCAGGACTCGACGATGATGGAGTGCGGCGCGCTGTGCCGCCCGGCGAACGTCACGATGGGCATGAACGAGGCGAGCGAGGGCGGCGTCGAGCCGGACACCTGCTCGGCCCGCAACGCGGCGGTGCCGGCGGATCCGCAGAACGGCGAGTCGTGCCGCTTCTGGTGGGCGCGCGAGATCACGCCCGGCTCCGACTACAGCAACACGATCGGCTGGTGCTTCCGCCACGCCGCGTTCCGCTACGACGCCGACGGCGACGGCGTCCTCGACACGCCGCACCCGCGCTGCATCCAGGTGACGACCGACGACGTCCTGCCGCCCGTGCAGGATCCGCCGGTCAGCGACGCGGAGTACTTCTGGTGCGTGGGGCTGCCCGACTTGCTCGCGCGCGCGCCGGTGGCGGCGCCGCCGGCGGTGAGGCTCGACGAGCTGGCGCCGCCGCGCTGACGGGCGCGAGGCTCGCGAGCTTGGAGGGTTGACCAGATGCCAACCCTCTCGTCGATCGAGCGGGCCCGAGCAGGACCTCGGGGCCGATCTCGGTCAGAGCATCCTCCGCTCGGACGCTCGGAGGTTGGCCTGAATGCCAACCCTCTCGTCGATCGATCGGGCCCGAGCAGGACCTCGGGACCGATCTCGGTCAGAGCAACCTCCGCTCGGACGCTCGGAGGTTGGCCAGATGCCAACCCTCTCGTCGATCGAGCGGGCCCGAGGAGGACCTCGAGGCCGATCTCGGTCAGAGCAACCCCGCGCCGAGCTCCGCTCGGAGGCTCAGCCGGGGCCGAAGATCATCGAGATGTCGGAGACGATGCCCTCGGTCGACGCGCGGAAGCGCCAGCGGCGGATGCTCGCCTCGAGGCAGTCGCCGAGCGGCGTGCCGTTCATCTCGGAGAGCTGCACGTTGGTGACCTGGCCGGTCGCCGCGATCGCGATCGTCGCGCGGATCTTCGGGACCTTGAGGAACGGGTCCGCCTTGAGCGCGTGGTCGTAGCAGCGGCGCGTGCCGGCGCCCATCTTGTTCGACATGTCGAGGACGTCGTCGGGCGTGAGCGGCGTGACGCCCTCGGGGAGCTCGGCGGCGGTGCCGGAGCCGGTGCCGCTGCCGGGGGTCACGGCGACGCTGCCCGCGCCGCTGCCGGTCGGGTTGTGCGGGCCGGTGGCGGGCCGGTGGATGATGGTGGGAGCGGGACCCGAGCCGGGCCCGCTGCCGGGCACGACGGCCGAGCCGGGCTGCACGGGGCCGACCGGATCCTCGACGCGGCGGCCGAGGTTCGTGTAGTCGCCCGTGCTGGGGCCGGGGCCGAGCTGCTCGTCGTCGTTGCCGCCCTGCGAGGCGACGAAGACGATCGCGACGACCGCGCCGATCGCGAGGACCGCGAGCAGGATGTAGAGGACGATCGGCCGCCGCGTCGAGGTCGCGGCGAGGCTCGGTACCGCGAGCGACGCGGACGAGCCCAGGTCGTCGAAGGGACGCGCGGGGGGCGGCGTCGGCGCGGGCGGTGCGACGGCGGCGCCGTTGCCGGTCTTGCGCGGCTTCTTGGGGCGGTCGATGCCGAGGTCGGCGAGGCGCAGCACGCGCGAGACCTCGCCGATGCTGAGGTCGTCGACCTCGGCGTCGGCGGCGCGCGCGCCGTTGGACTTGCCGGCGTCGGCGGAGGCGGCGGCACGGACGCCGCTCGGAGGCGGCGACGTCGTCGAGGCGCGGCTGGGCACGGGCGAGGTCGTGGACGTCGCGGCGCCGGGGAACGGCGCGGTCGCGGCGGCGATGGCGGCGGCGACGGGCGAGACGGACGGATCGGCGGCGGAGGCCGGATCGGCGGCGCGGGCGGCGAGCGGCTCGGCGGGCTTCGACGGGGCGGGACGCGCGGGCGGCTCGGCCCGGGCGGGCTTCGCGGCGTCGGCGGCCTTCGCGGCGTCGGCGGCCTTCGCGGTATCGGCACCCTTGGCGGCAGCAACCGACGAGTCCGACTCGAACTTGACCGTTGCGTCCGCGGCGGTGCTGTCTTGCGCCGCGCCGACCTTCTCGGTCGACTCGGCATCGTTGTTCGCCTTGTCCTTGGCGGTGTCGTCATCGGACATGAATCGATCTGTCACCTTCCCGGCATGTGGAAACCACGCCGTATGTTTCGGGCCACTCTACTTACCGCACCGGCTTCGGGGTCCGAGCGTTCGGAT
>DASZXE010000869.1:0-1952 GCA_035546475.1 Kofleriaceae bacterium | reverse complement strand
GCCGGCCACCCGCTGACGCTCGTCGGCCCGGGCGCGGCCGGCGGCGGCGCCGGCGCGGCCGTCACCCTCGACGCCGACGGCCTCGCGCGCGTCCCCGCGGCGATGACCGCCTCGTTGCCGATCTATCCCGGCATGAGCTGGGCGGTGCCCGCGCTGCCACCGCTCATGAGCTGGCTCGCCGCGCACGCCGACCTCGTGCAACTCGCGACCCCGGGGCCGATGGGGCTCGTCGGCCTGGTCGCCGCGCGCAGCCTCGGCCTGCCGGTCCTCGCCCAGTACCACACCGAGGTCGCCGACTACGCCGCGCGCCTCACCGGCCTGCCGATGGTCGGCGCGATCGTGGCGCCGATCGTCGGCTGGATGTACCAGCAGGCGGACCTCTGCCTCGCGCCGTCGGCGGCGGTCGCCGATCGCCTGCGCGCGCTCGGCGTCGCGCCCGCGCGCATCGAGCGCGTGCAGCGGGGCGTCGATCTCGCCCGCTTCCGCCCCGAGCGCCGCGACCGCGCCGCGCTCGCCCGCCACGGCGTCGACGACGGCCCGATCGTCCTCTACGTCGGCCGGCTCTCGCGCGAGAAGAACCTCGAGGCGCTCGTGGCCGCGTGGCCGCGCGTCGTCGAGCAGCACCCGCGCGCGCAGCTCGTCCTCGCCGGCGAGGGTCCGCTGGCCGGACGCCTCGCGGGCCCGCGCGTGCGCGCGACCGGGCCGCTCCACGGCGACGAGCTGGCGGCGGCGTTCGCGTCCGCCGACGTCTTCGCCTTCCCGAGCGAGACCGAGACGTTCGGCAACGCCGTCGTCGAGGCGGCGGCGAGCGGCCTGCCCGCCGTCGTCGCCCGCGGCGGCGCCGCCCACGAGCACGTCGTCGACGGCGAGACCGGCGTCATCGTCGACGGCGCCGACCGCGGCGCGCTCGCCGAGGCGATCGCCGCCCTGGTCGGCGATCCGATCCGCGCGCGCCGCATGGGCCGCGCCGCCCGCCTCCACGCGCGCCGCTACGATCAGGCCGAGGCGACCGAGGCGACCTGCGCGATCTACCGCGCCGTCGCCGCCGGGCGCGGCCTCGCGGTCGCGCCGCCGCTGCGCGAGGTGGCCCCGTGACGCCCGGCCCCGCGATCTCGATCGTCCTCGAGACGTGGAACCTCGGCGGCGACCTCCGCGATCGCCCGCGCGTCGTCGAGGGCCTGCTCGCGCGCATGGCCGAGCTCGCCGCCGAGCGCGGCCCGGACGCCCAGCCCACCCAGCTCGTCGTCACCCACAGCGGCCTGCCGCCCGCGGCCCGCCGCCGCGTCGAGGACGCCGCCGGCGGCCCGATCACCTGGTGCGAGGTCGCGCGCGACGCCGGCTACTACGAACACAAGAACCTCGGCTTCGACGCGGCGACCGGCGAGATCGTCGCGTTCCTCGACGGCGACTGCCAGGCCGCGCCCGGCTGGCTGGCCGCCCTGACCGCGCCGATCGCGCGCGGCGACGCCGAGGTCGTCGCCGGCTTCACCAGCTACCCCGGCCCGCTCGCTCCGCTGGCCAACGCGATCGACTTCCCGTACTTCGACGGCGACGGCGTGGCGTTCGCGCCGCGCGCCGGCGCCGCGATCACCCGCACGCGCAACTTCTTCGCCAACAACGTCGCGTTCGCCCGCCGCGTCTTCGCCGCGCGCCGCTTCCCGGCGATCGACGGCATGTTCCATGGCCAGTGCCAGGTGCTCGGCCTCGAGCTCCTGCGCGCCGGCGTGCCGGTCGCGTTCGCCGCCGGCGCGCGCGTCACCCACGCCTGGCCCGAGGGCGTGCGCGAGTGGCTGCGCGTGCGGCTCCTCCGCGGCGCCGACTTCACCGCGCTCCTGCCCCACCTGATCGCCACCTACGCGCCGCGCGCGACCGCCGCCACCCGGCGCCTCGGCCCGCTGCCGGTGCTCGCTCTCCTCGCCGCCCGCGCGCTGGGCGGCACCGCCCGCGCGCTG
>DASZXE010000868.1:0-7008 GCA_035546475.1 Kofleriaceae bacterium | reverse complement strand
CGTCGCTCGCGCGGACGGCGCCGCTGGTCGCGCGGCCCGGCGGCGAGGCGCTCGCCCGCGCGGTGGCGGCCCGGTTCTCGGCGGCCGGCGACGCCGGCGGCGATCGCTTGCAGCGCACGCTGATCGCCGACCTCGGCAACGTGCTGCCCAACGACATGCTGGTGAAGGTCGACCGCGCGACGATGGCGCGCCACCTCGAGGCGCGGGTGCCGCTGCTCGATCACCGCCTCGTCGAGGCGGGGCTCGGGCTGCCGCGCGCGTTCACGCTCGGCCGCCGCGGCAAGGAGGTGATGCGCCACCTGTTCGCGCGGCGGTTCGGCGTCGAGCTGGCCCGCCGGCGCAAGCAGGGCTTCGGCGTGCCGGTCGAGCGCTGGCTGCGCGGCGTGCTGGCGCCGGCGTGCGAGCGGCTGTTCGCGCGCGAGCGCGTCGAGCGGTTCGGCGTGCTGTCGACGGCGCTGGCCGGCGGCGGCCATCGCGCGTGGCTCGCCGAGCACCCCTACCTCGTCTGGCACGCGCTCGCGCTGGCGGCGTGGTGCGAGCTGGTGCTGGGCGACGGGCCGGCGGCGGTACACGAGGTGTTCGCAGGTTGCGCGGCGGCGCCGCCGGCGCGACAACCGAAGGCCTCGTGAGCGCCGGCACCGACCGCAACGTCGATCAGCAGACCGTCGATGGCTTCGGCGACGAGTGGCGCCGCTTCGATCAGGCGGCGGTGTCGGCGGCCGAGCAGGCGGCGCTGTTCGAGCAGTACTTCGCCATCTTCCCGTGGGAGGCGCTGCCGGCGGGGGCGGTCGGCTTCGATCTCGGCTGCGGCAGCGGGCGGTGGGCGCGGCAGGTGGCGCCGCGGGTCGGGCGGCTGCACGCCATCGATCCGGCGCGCGAGGCGCTCGACGTCGCGCGGCGCAACCTGGCGGGGTTCGCCAACGTCGAGCTGCACCTGGCGGGCGTCGACGCGCTCCCGCTCGCCGACGGCAGCATGGACTTCGGCTACTCGCTGGGCGTGCTGCACCACGTGCCGGACACCGCGCGCGGGCTGCGCGACTGCGTGCGCAAGCTGAAGCCGGGCGCGCCGTTCCTCCTCTATCTCTACTATGCGTTCGACAACCGGCCGTGGTGGTTCCGGCAGGTGTGGCGCGCATCGGACGTGGCGCGGCGCGGGATCTCGCGGCTGCCGCCGGCGGCGCGGTACGCGGCGACGCAGGCGATCGCGGCGGGCGTCTACTGGCCGCTGGCGCGGGCGTCGCGCGCGCTCGAGGGGCTCGGCGTGGACGTCGAGCGGATCCCGCTGTCGGCGTACCGCGATCGCAGCTTCTACGTCATGCGCAACGACGCGCTCGACCGGTTCGGGACGCGGCTCGAGCGGCGGTTCACGCGGGCCGAGATGGCGGCGCTGATGCGCGACGCGGGCCTCGAGCGCATCACGTTCCACGACGACGTCCCGTTCTGGACCGCGGTCGGCCACCGGCGCGGCTGACGCCGTCAGGAGCAGGCGAGGAGGAGCTTGCCGCTGGTGGCGCGGCTCTCGAGGAGGGTGTGGGCGCGGCCGGCGTCGGCGAGCGGCAGGATACGATCGATCGTGATGCGGAGGCCGCCGGCCGCGATCGCGCCGAGGACGTCGCCCGCGCGGTCGAGGAGCTCGGCGCGCGTCGCGGTGTAGTCGTTGAGCTTCGGGCGCGTCACGAACAGCGAGCCCTTGCGGTTGAGGAGCTGCAGGTCGAGCGGCGGCACCGGCCCCGACGAGGCGCCGAACAGCACCATCAGGCCGCGCGGCCGCAGGCAGTCGAGGCCGCGCTCGAACGTCGTCGCGCCGACCGAGTCGTAGACGACGTCGACGCCGGCGCCGCCGGTGAACGCGCGGGTGCCGGCCACGAAGTCGTCGCGGTCGTAGCGGATCACGTGCGCGTAGCCGGCGGCGCGCGCGGCCTCGGCCTTGGCGTCCGTCGACACGGTGCCGATCGCGGTGGCGCCCGCGCGCCGCGCGAGCTGGCCGAGCAGGAGGCCGACCCCGCCGGCGGCGGCGTGGACGAGGCCGTGCGAGCCGCTCGTCAGCTCGAACGTCGACGTCGCCAGGTAGTGGGCGGTCATGCCCTGCAGCATCGCGGCGGCGGCGTGCTCGAGCGAGACGCCGTCGGGGACGGGGACCAGCTTGTCGGACGCCGCGGTGATCTCGGCCGCGTACGAGCCGGGCACGCCGCACCAGGCGACCCGCGCGCCCTCGGCGAGCTCGACGTCGGGCCCGACCTCCTCGACGACGCCGGCGCCCTCGAGGCCGATCGCGATCGGCGCCGGCATCGGGTAGAGGCCGGTCCGGTGATAGACGTCGATGTAGTTGACGCCGGCGAACGCGACGCGCACGCGCGCCTCGCCGGGGCCCGGCGGACGCGGCGCCGCGTCGACGATCGTGAGCTGCTCGGGACCACCGGGGGACGCGGGACGGATGGCGCGCATGGCCGCACCTTGCCAGCGCCCGGCGCCGACGGCCAGCCGCTCCCGCGCCGCAACGCGCCGCAACGGGCCGCGCCGCCCGGCCGGCGCCGGTCAGGCCGGGACGCCGAGGTAGCGGAGCACGAGCTCGGAGGCGTGGCGCTGCACCGCCTTCGCGCGCGCCGGCGGCAGGTCGATCGACGCGTGGATGAGCGCCTCGATCGCCTCGGTGATGACGAGCGCGGTGGTGGCGACGTCGTCGGCGCGGCCGTGCTGGTCGGGGCGCGCGCGCAGCAGGTCCTCGACGAGCGCGCGGTAACGGATCGTCGTCGCCTGCACCAGCGCGAGTGCGCCGAGCCGCGGGAGCTGCTGGTGCAGCACGCGGTGCAGGTCGGGATCGACGTGGTGGCAGGCGAAGAGCGCGTCGATCACCGCCGGCACCGCCTCGGCGAACGGCCGGCCGATCGCGGCGGTCGCGTGATCGGTGAAGACCGCCCACATCGCGCCGTCGTGCCGCTCGATCAGCGCGTGGACCAGCGCCTCCTTGTTCGGGAAGTACTGGTAGAGCGAGCCGACGCTGACGCCGGCGACCTCGGCGACCCGGTTGGTCGTCGCCTCCTCGTAGCCGTGCTTGCGCAGCACGCGCGCCGCGGCGTCGAGGATGGCGTCGACCATCGCGCGCGAGCGGGCCTGCTGCGGCTGCTTGCGCGAGGCCGCCTTCCGAGCCTTTGCTCGCGTCGCGGTGGAGGCGGCGGCGGTGGGCATGGCGGCAGGGTGAGGCCGGGGCCCCGCGCGGTCAAGCGGAACACGAGCGGATGGTGGCGGCGGCGCGCCTACATCGCTGTGCCTCGACGGGAAAGCCGTGGGCCGGCAACAGCTTGCACGGGGGTTTCCCGGCACGGGGCCGGCGCCTGGACGCGAGTCGACAACGCGAGCAAAAGCTCGCATTCTGTCGCCATGACCAACCCGCTGCTCGTCCTCCGCATCGGCCGCGCCGCCCTCCGCCTCGTCCGCGATCCCAACCGCCTCGACGAGGTGATCGCGATGGCCGACCAGCTCGGCAACACGCCCGCGCTCGACGGGCTCCTGCGCCACGTCGAGACGCTGCCCGGCGGCAAGGCCGCCCTCGCCGACCGGCCACGCGTCGACGTCGACCTGCCCCGCCTGCGCGCCCTGCCCGACGGCACGTTCGGCCGCGAGACCGCCCGCTTCCTCGACGCGCGCGGCCTCGATCCGGCCGACCTCCCGAAGCGCGCCGCCGGCGACGCCCGCGCCTGGCTGCGCGCGCACCTGTACGAGAGCCACGACCTCTGGCACGTCGTCACCGGCTTCGACACCGACGTCGCCGGCGAGCTCGGGCTGCAGGCCTTCTACCTGGCGCAGCTCCCCGGCCGGCTCGCCGCGGCGATCCTCGCCATCGCGATGACGAACACGTTCCTCTATGCGTTCGACGAGCGCGACGCCCGCATGGACGCGGTCGTGCGCGGCTGGCAGCTCGGGAAGACGGCGCGGCCGCTGCTCGCGGTCCGCTGGGCCGACCTGTGGGAGCTGCCGCTCGCCGAGGTGCGCGCGCGGCTCGGGCTCGGCGACGCGGCCACCGCCCGGCCCGTGGCCGCGGCCGCGGCCGCCTGACGCCGCCGAAAATAGTGAGGACGCCCATGTAGCCTACGGGCGCCCTCGGGTCTCCGGCGGCCACGACAGCCGCCGGTGCTGCGGATTCCAACCCAACGACAGTCGCTCTCCTTCAGATCTGCGTGCCCGCGTGCTTCCGTTGCACTACGTCCCCACATGGCGGGGCCGACCGGAATCGAACCGGCATCTCGGGCAAGGAGTGAGAGCAGTCAGAGATGGGAGGGAGGCAGCGTGCTGAGCTTCGGGTCCAGTCTGAGCTTGACCTTCAGCTTGATCGGCCCCACCGGGCGCTGAGCCCGGCGCGTCTACCATTCCGCCATCCCCTCGGGAGGCTGGCAGGACCAGCCTCGTCATCGATCGCGCGGTACCGGAAGGATCCGGACCCGTGAGGGGACCAGGACTCGAACCTGGAAGGGGCCCTTTCAGTCTCAGCTTGTTCGACCCAACTTTCTCCGGCCGCGGGCCGGTGCGAGGGACCGACGAGCGCGCGCGACCTCGTCGCGGCGCCGCCTGCCCGCGGACTATCCGAACAGGTACGCGAAGACCGTCGCGCCGAGCCGCTGCTCGTTCGCCTCGATCATGTTCGCCTTCTCCAGCGCCTCCTTCACCGCGTCGATCATCCGCCGCACGCGGTCCATGATGCGTTGCTTGTCGTCCTTGCCGATCGCGCCCGAGAAGCGCGTCGTCTCCCAGTAGCCGACGACCTGGTCCTCGGTGATGAGCTGCGTCTGCGCCGGGTGGTGCTCGGTCGCGTCGTACAGCACGATCGCGCGCTGCTTCTTCTCGGTGCGCTGGGTGTGCACCGGATCGCCGCGGTAGTGGCCGGTCGCCGGATCGGCGCGCCAGTCGACGCCGGGGTCGAGCTCGCAGATCGAGCCGACGAACTTCTGCAGGTCGGAGAGCTGCTTGTCGAGGAACAGCAGGTACGGCGCCGGCACGTCCTTCAGCAGCACCTGGCCGTCGATGACCACGTCGGCCTTGGCCTGCGTGTTCGCCCAGTCCTTGGTCGCCGTGATGTCGAACAGCTCGGTGAGCTGGCGCGCGGCCTGGGCCAGCGCCTCGCGCGCGATGAGCTGCACCTTCTTGGCCTGCGGCGGGATGCGCGCGTTCGGATCGTCCTCGACGAGCGGCTTGTACGTCTTCAGGTGACCCTCGAACAGTTCCTGCTTCTGGGTCGCCTTGTGCAGCTCGGTGAACTCGCCGTAGATGCGCGTCTTGGTGCCCTTCTCGGTGGCGAGCACCTGATTGAGTCGCTTGGCCATGGCGTCCAGTCTATCGCGGAGACCGGCCGCTCCGCGCGCGTCACGCGGCGCGATCGATCAGCGCGAGCAGGCCGCGCGCCGGCAGCACGCCGGCCTGCATCGACACCGGCTTGCCGTCCTTGAAGACGCCGAAGGTCGGGATGCTGCGGATGCCGAACCGCTGCGACAGGCCGGGGCTGCGATCGGTGTCGACCTTGAGGACGACCGCGCGGCCGGCCGCCGCCTCGGCGGCGCGCGCGACCTCGGGCGCCGCCTGCCGGCACGGCCCGCACCAGGTCGCCCAGAAGTCGACCAGCACCGGCACCGGCGACGCGCTCACGATGCGATCGAACGTCGTGTCGTCGACGTCGATCGGGGTCGCCTGCGGCGGCAGCGCGGCCTTGCAGGCGCCGCACTTGCCGGCGGACGCGAGCCGCTCGGGCGGGACCCGGTTGACCTTGCCGCACGATGGACAGGTTCGCTCGGTGATCGACGACATGTATTCAAGATGGACACGCTGTCAGGCGCGTCAAGCCGCGTGGCGGCCGTGCCCGCCGTCACCCGGCGCAGAGCCTGCGCCGCCGGAACTGGCGGCCGCCGCGCGTCCCGGTCTACGATCCGCGCCATGAGCCACTCCAAGCGGATCGGTGTGTTCCTGGTCGGTGCCCTCGCGCTCGCGGCGTGCGGTGGAGACAGCATCTCCATCGGCGACCTCGGCGAGAAGCTCGTCAATGCGGAGTGCGCGCGCTACGCGCGGTGCGGCGTCTACACGTCGAAGGACGCCTGTGTCGCCGACGCGCGCGCCAACTTCAGCACGATCGAGGCGTCCGTCGCCGCCGGCCGCATCAAGTACGACGGCGGGGCGGCGGCCGACTGCCTGGACGCGTTCGAGTCGGAGTCGTGCGACTCGACGACCGAGAGCGCGCGCGTGACGCCGCCGGCGTGCGACGACGCGATCAAGGGCGCGGTCGCCGACGGCGGCGCCTGCTTCATCAGTACCGAGTGTGTCAGTCGCTCGTGCAGCGTGCCCGACTGCGGCATGGCGTGCTGTCAGGGCACCTGTGACGCGACCGTGGCCAAGGCCGCCATCGGCGCCTCGTGCGCGAACGCCGACTGCGTCGACGGCGCGTTCTGCAACGACTCGGACGTGTGCGCGGCGCTGCTGGCGGCCGGCCAGACCTGTCAGAACGATGACCAGTGCGGCTACGGCCTCGCCTGCGGCAACAACGTCTGCGCGCCGGCGGCCAACCGCGGCGACGCGTGCCTCGACGGCCGCTGCTCCGACATCGGCGATCGCTGCGACGGCAACATGACCTGCGTCGCGCTCAGCGGCGCCGGCGGCGCGTGCACGACCGACTTCGGCGGCGTGTTCGACTGCCAGTTGCCGCTCGTCTGCAACCAGACGACGCTCCAGTGCGAGAACCCGCCGACCGCCGGTCAGGCGTGCACGACCTTCTGCGCGAACGGCCTGTTCTGCAACGACGACACCCACCAGTGCGAGGCGCGGCGCGCGAACGGCATGGCGTGCGCCGGCGACGGTGACTGCCAGAGCGACTTCTGCGACCAGAGCGGCGCGAACCCGGTCTGCGCCGTGACCCCGACCTGCTCCTGAGCTCGCCGGATCAGGCGGCGGGCACCGGTGGCGGCAGGCCGCGGGCGGCGAGCGCGTCGCGGCAGAGCTCGACCCAGCGCCGCCAGACGACCGGCCGCGCGA
>DASZXE010000867.1:0-3937 GCA_035546475.1 Kofleriaceae bacterium | reverse complement strand
GCGCAGGTACTGCCGCGTGCGCTCGTACGGCGGCACCTGGTTGCCGTACATCGCGACCGCGCCGGCGCCGGCGTGGTAGGCGGCGATCGTCAGCACGACGTCGCCGTCGAACCGGTTGGCGAGGATCCGCAGGTAGCGGGTGCCGCCGAGGATGTTGAGGCGCGGATCGAAGACGTCGCTCACGCCCATGTCGGCCTGCGCCGCCGGCATCAGCTGCATGAGCCCCTTCGCGCCGACCGCCGACACCACGTGCGGGTCGTAGTCGCTCTCGGTCCGGATCACCGCGCGGATGAGCGCCTCCGGGATGCGGTACAGCGCCGACGCCTCGGCGATCTCGCCGTCGTAGCGGTGGTAGCGCTCGGGCGAGGTGTCGCGCGCCGGCACCCGATCGCAGCCGGCGCACGCGCCGCGCTCCGCCGACGCCTTGGTGCCCTTGCGCGGCGTCTCGCTGATCAGCTTCTTCGCGCCCTTGCCGCGCGGCGGCCGCAGGTTGGTGAAGTGGACGACCCCCTCGTCGTCGGTCCACGTGTAGATGTCGGCCGAGGCCGGCGCGATCACGCGGCTGGTCACCCACAGCCCGGCGAGCAGCGCCGCGGCGGCGAGCAGCCAGCGCCAGCGCGCCGGGGCGCGCCGACGTGGGGCCCTCGAGCGTGCGCGGCCGGCCATGCGGCCGAAATGCTATCAGCCGCCCGTCGACAGCGCAAAAGCGGGGCCGGTGGTAGCGTGACGGGCGATGTTCACCTCGTCCGTGCGAACCATGCTCGGGGTCGCGGCGATGTTCGCCGTCGCCGCGTGCGGCGGCAGCAAGGCGCCGCCGAAGCTGCCGGCCAGCACCGCCGGCCCGGCGGCCGGCCCTCCCGCCGCCGAGCGCCCGATCGGCACCTCCGGCTTCCCCGGCCTCGACTGGGGCGACCGCGACGACAAGATCAAGCCGATGTACCCCGGCGCCGAGGACTACGAGACCGGCACCGCCTGGCACGGCACCGTCGACGGCCTGCCCGCCGACGTCTCCTTCTCCATCGGCAACTCGACCGGCCTCCAGCAGATCGACGTCGCCTGGAAGGACACCTACCCGACGATGGACGCCTGCGGCGAGGTCCTCCACCGGCTGAAGCCGATCTACGAGCAGCGGCTGGGCCCGAGCAGCGAGGAGAACCTCGCCCTGTTCTGGGACACCGGCAAGGCGTCGGTGACGCTCGCGTGCAACCCCGACGACGCCATGCACGGCTCGCTGTCCGCGAGCTACCAGCAGCAACGCCCGCCCGAGTGAGCCGATGGCCGACGTCGACACCGACTACCTCGTCCTCGGGTCCGGCATCGCCGGCCTCGCCTTCGCGATCGACGCCGCCGCCCACGGCAAGGTCGTGATCGTCACCAAGAAGGCGCCCGACGACACCAACACCAACTGGGCGCAGGGCGGCGTCGCCGCGGTGCTCGCCGACGACGACTCGTTCGAGCAGCACGTCGCCGACACCCTGGTCGTCGGCGACGGCCTGTGCGATCGCAAGGTCGTCGAGGGCATCGTCGCCGAGGGCCCGGCCGCGGTCGCCAAGCTGCTCGAGCTCGGCACCCAGCTCGACCGCAAGCCGGACGGCGAGCTCGACCTCACCCGCGAGGGCGGCCACACCCGCCGCCGCGTCGTCCACCACGAGGACGTGAGCGGCCGCGAGATCCAGCGCGCGCTGCTCGCCGCGGTGCGCACGCACCCGGACGTCACCATCCTCGACGAGCACCTCGCGATCGACCTGCTCAACCTCGCCAGGTACGGCGGCGAGCCGGCCTGCTTCGGCGCCTACGTGCTCGACAAGCGCACCGGCGTCGTCCGCACGATCACCGCGCGCGCGACCGTGCTCGCCACCGGCGGCGCCGGCAAGGTCTACGTCTACACGTCGAACCCCGACGTCGCGACCGGCGACGGCATCGCGATGGCGTACCGGATCGGCGCGGTCGTCTCGAACCTCGAGTTCGTCCAGTTCCACCCGACGGTGCTGTTCCACCCGCACGCGAAGAGCTTCCTCATCAGCGAGGCGCTGCGCGGCGAGGGCGGCAAGCTCCGCCTCGCCACCGGCGAGCGGTTCATGGACGCCTACGATCCGCGCGCCGAGCTCGCCTCGCGCGACGTCGTCGCCCGCGCCATCGACAACGAGCTCAAGAAGTCCGGCGCCGACTCGGTCTTCCTCGACATGACGCACCTGCCGGCCGACTTCGTCCGCCAGCGCTTCCCCAACATCGCCGAGCGGTGCCTCGCGCTCGGCATCGACATCACGCGCCAGCCGATCCCGGTGGTGCCGGCGGCGCACTACATGTGCGGGGGCGTCAAGGTCGACGAGGTCGGCCAGACGACGGTGCGCAACCTCTACGCGATCGGCGAGTGCTCGTGGACGGGCCTGCACGGCGCCTGCCGGCTGGCGTCGAACTCGCTGCTCGAGGGGATGGTCTACGCGCGGCGGGTCGCCGAGCACGTGCGCGGCGCGGTCGCGGTGCGGCCGCAGCAGGTCATCCCGTGGCACTCGGGCGACGCGACCGACTCCAACGACGCGATCGTGGTCAGCCTCAACTGGGAGGAGATCCGCCGCTTCATGTGGAGCTACGTCGGCATCGTGCGCTCCGACAAGCGCATCGACCGCGCGCGCCGGCGCATCGAGCTCCTGCGCGAGGAGCTCCGCGAGTACTACTGGAACTTCAAGATCACGGCGGACATGATCGAGCTGCGCAACCTGGCGCTGGTCGCGCACCTCATCATCGAGAGCGCGCGCCGGCGCAAGGAGTCGCGCGGGCTCCACTACACGGTCGACTATCCTCGCCACTCCGACGTCGCGGTGAACACGGAGCTTCAACTGACCCAGGGCCCGCCCGCGTAGGCGCGCCCGGCGGCCGGCGGTTTCACACCACGCGGGGTCAACGGCGGTTCACAACCGGGGCGCGCGGGCGGCGCCGCGTGGCCGCAAGTGTGCGCAACCGGCCGGCTGCCGTTCGGCCCCGGCCCCACCCGGCGCGATCGCCCCGGCCGGCGCGCGCTGGCACCCGGGTCGCAATACCGGTCGGCGTCTCCGCGAGGCATCGAACGACGGACGGCCACGCGTCGCGGCGACACCGCCGGGGCATTTCGCTCCGGCGGTTTCTTTTTCGGTCCGGGCCCGCCCGCGGCCCGGGCGCCGCCGCGATGCTATGTTCGCCGTCGTCGATGAGGCGCGCCGCCGCGATCGTGATGACCCTGTCGGTGGCGGCGTGCGCGGCGCTGGCGGGGTGCGCGTCGATCGGCCAGGCGCCGCCGGCGCAGCGCGGCGTCGAGGCGCTGATCGCGGCCCTGCGCGGCAACGATCCGCACGCGGCGTACCGGCTGCTCGATCGCGCGACCCGCAAGCGGGTCAGCTTCGAGGAGTTCGAGCTGCAGTGGAAGGCGAGCCCGGCCGAGCGCGCGTGGGAGGCGGACCGCCTCGACGCCGCGCTGCGCGCCGAGCCGGACGTCGACGAGCGCGCGGCGGTGAGCTACGCCGACGGCCGCACCATCGGCCTCGAGCGCGAGGGCAACCGCTGGCGTCTCGACGACGCGCTGGTCTCGCGCGTGCGCGCCGCGCACCCGCGCGACGCGCTCAAGATGTTCGCCCAGGCGATGCGCGCGCACGACCTCGAGGGCGTGCTGCGGACGCTGACGATCCGGCGGCGCGAGGGCCTCGCGAAGCAGATCGAGGGCTTCCTCGCCGGCCTCGATCGCAAGGCCGACGGCAAGCTCGAGGAGATCGGCACCGACCGGGCCGAGCTGCGCTGGGACGAGAACGGCCTGCGCTACCGCATCGTCCTCCGCCGCGAGGACGACGAGTGGCGCATCGACGACATCCACATCCTCCCGTCGACGGGCGACGACAGCGACACCGACACGAACGACACCCCGCCCGCGCAGGACGAGCTGTTCTAGGCGCTGTCCCTCCGTGCTCGG
>DASZXE010000866.1:0-2992 GCA_035546475.1 Kofleriaceae bacterium | reverse complement strand
GTGGCGGGGCAGCCGCCGCCCCGGGCGCCGACGCCAGCGTGTCGGCCGCCTCGCGCTCCGCGTTGCGCCCCGCCGCGCCGCTGCGATCGGCCGACGTCACGGCCACCTCGGTGCCCCGAGGCGCCGACCACGCCGGGGATTTCCCGACCTCCTGCGAGCGGCCCGGACCGAGGCTGAACGGCACCTGGTTGTGATCGATCACGATCGTGACCCGCCCGTCGGCCCCGGTCTCGACGACGTCGTCGCCCGACACCGCGTCGCCCATCGCGAGCGGCCGCCGGGCCTCGCCCCGGCGCGCCGTGACCGTGCCCTGGACCGCCGTCACCTTGCCGGCCGGCGCGCCCGCGACCACCGCCGGCCCCGACGCGGCCTTGCCGCTGCATCCACCGGCGCCGGCACCGACGCCGGCGGCACCTGCGACGCCTGCGACGCCTGCGAGCAGTGCGAGCAGCAGCGATCGTGTCATGGTCGGATCGTACTACGCACGACCGGGCCCCGCCGGTCTCGGCTAGAGTCCCGCCGATGTCGAACCGCCCAGCCTTGCTGATGCTCGCCAGCGTCGCGGTCGCCGGCTGCGTGCACGGCGCGCCGCCGCCGGCTCGTCCACCGGCCGGCATGCTCGCCGGCATCATCCGTGACGCCTCGAGCGGCGCCGGCGTGCCCGACGCGCTGATCGTCGTGCCGCGCGCCGGCGCCGGCGCGCCGATCGAGGCGCACACCAGCCACACCGGCACCTACGCGATCGACGGCCTGCCGCCCGGCTCCTACCACGTCACCGCGTACCGCGATCACCAGCCGATCGGCGACGCGACGGTGCTCGTGCAGGCCGGCCGCGTCAGCGGCTTCGACCTCGTCCTCGGCAACGTCCTGGTCGCGCGCCCCGACGATCCGACGGTGGTCCCCTCGGCGCCGCCGCTCTGGCGCTTCCATCCGGCCGACGCCGATCCGCACGCGGCCACGATCGAGGGCACGGTCACCGAGCTCGGCGAGCGGTTCCGGCTCGAGGGCGCGGTGGTCAACGTCGCCGACGACGACGGTAACCTGGTCGGCTACGCGATCACCGACGAGGCCGGCCGCTACCAGGTCAGCCTGCCGCCGGGCGACTACGCGGTCAGCGCGTACTACACGCTCGTCGGCCGCGGGCAGTTCGAGATCCGCCGCACGCAGGTGGAGGTCGGCGGCGGCGAGGTGGTGGAGGTCCCGCTCGAGATCGAGACCGTCCCCCGCGGCTGACGCCGGATCGGAGCTGGCCAGGACCGACGGTCTCGCCGCCTCGGGCCGCGGTCCCCTTCGGACCGTCGCCGGCGCTCCCGCTCCTCACGCCCAGCGGAGGACGATCTTGCCGACGTTCGCGTCGCGCTCCATCCGCTCGTGGGCCTCGGCGCACGCCGTCATCGGCAGCGTGACGTCGACGACCGGCCGCAGCCGGCCGTCCTCGAACAGCGGCACCAGCCGCGCCGCCGCCAGCCGCGCCAGCGCGATCTTCTCCTCGAGCGGCCGCGCGCGCAGCACGGTGCCGATCATCGTGGCCCGCTTGCCGAGCAGCATGCCGATCGGCGCCGGCCCGGTGGCGCCGCCCATGGTGCCGATCAGCACCAGCCGGCCGCGCGGCGCGAGCGCGCGCAGGTTCTCCTCGAGGTACGCGGCCCCGACGCAGTCGAGGATCACCGCGGCCCCCGCGCCGCCGGTCCGCGACATCACCGCGCCGGCGAAGCGGCCGCCCGCCGCGACGATGCCGTCGTCGGCCGCCAGCCCGAACGCGGCGAGCGCGCCGAGCTTCCCCTCCTGCCGCGAGGTGCCGAGCGGCCGCGCGCCGACCGCGCGGACGAGCTGCAGCGCCGCGGTGCCGACGCCGCTGCCGGCTGCGTGGACGAGCGCGATCTCGCCCGCCGCGAGGTGCGCCTGCAGCACGAGCGCGTCCCACGCGGTGAGGAACGCCTCGGGGATCGCCGCCGCCTCGGCGACGTCGAGGCCGCGCGGCACCGGCATCAGCTCGCGCTCGTGCACCGTGATCCGGCGCGCCATCGCGCCGCCGCCGACGATGCCCATCACCGGCGCGCCGACCTCGAACAGCGTCGCGCCGGGGCCGTGGGCGACGACGTGGCCCGCCAGCTCGAGGCCGGGCACGTCCGGCGGCGAGCCGGCGGGCGCCGGGTAGAAGCCGCGGCGCTGGAGGATGTCGGCGCGGTTCACGCCGGCGGCGACGATCTCGACCTGCACCTCGCCGACGCCGGGGTCGCGGACCTCGACGTCGCCCATCGCGATGACCTCGGGCCCACCCGCGCCGCGGAACTGGATCGCCTCGACCTGCATGTCAGAACCAGTAGCGGGCGCCGATCGCCGCGCTGAGGTCGCCGTCGACGTTGTCGTCGGTGTCGACGCCGAAGTCGAGGACCAGGGCGAGCTCGAAGAACGCGTCGAGCGGCACGTTGTTGAAGTCGAACGCGACGCCGATCGGCGCGCGCACGCCGATCGCGTCGCCGCCGCCGTCGAAGTCGAGCACGCGCGCGCCGATGCCGAAGTAGAGTGGCAGCTCGAACGCGTCCGTGTGCGCGAGCGACACCGGGTGCCAGAGGTGATCGACGTGGAGGTGGATGCCGTCGCGGTGGCGGTAGTAGCGGTAGACGCCGATGCCGAAGTCGATCGCCTTCGTCGGGTCGTAGAAGTACTTGCCCGACAGGCCGCTCGGCGCGCCGACCATGAGGCCGAGGCCGAACGTCTTGTTCGCCTCGAACTTGCGCGCGCCGTGGGGGCGCGGGCGGGCGGCGGCGTCGCCGATGGAGGCGGTCGTCACGGTGGCGACGCTGGCCACGGCGGCGAGCGCGCAGAGGACGCGGTGGTGCATCCCTCCACCATACACCGCGGCCCGCGCGGAGCCCGGCGGCGGCCGCGGCGCATCCGGAGCACCGCGTGGCGATCTCGGCGCCCGGCGCCGCGGCGCGATCGGAACCCGGCGATCGGCGGCGCCGGCGATCGGCGGCGCGGCGGCGCG
>DASZXE010000865.1:0-4047 GCA_035546475.1 Kofleriaceae bacterium | reverse complement strand
AAGGAGCCGCCGGCGTCGCCGTTCGCGAACGCGCCCGAGCCGGCGCCGCCGACGGTGGTGAGCTGGGGGGCGCGCGCCGACTTCCCCGACCTGCCGCTGCGCGTGCGCGTCGCCCGCGGCGTGCGCGTCGAGCCGGAGACGGTCGCCGGCGCCTACCGCCGCGCGCGCGCCGCGCTGCCGGCGGTGCTGTCGGCCCGCCACGTCGCCGCGCCGCAGTTCCCCGATCCGGTGACGATCGGCGTGGTGCCGGCCGACGTCTTCTGCGACGCGAAGCTGTACGACGGCGCGCCGCCGCCGTCGTGCAAGCAGATGCTCCACTACTTCCGGATCCGCGATCCGATCCTGCTGGTCGCCGATCGCCCCGAGCTGCTCGACGGCATCCTCGCCCAGGCGGTCGCCGAGATCAGTTGCACGTACAACGACGTCGCACCTTGCTTCGATCGGGCGCTCATCGACGCCGTCGAGGCCACCGGCGGGAAGGTCCCCGCCGGCAATTGACACCGTGATCACGCGGCCCGGATAATCGCCGGGCCCGGAGGCTCCATGTCCCGAACGATCATCGGGGGGCTCGTCGCGATCCTCATCGCCGCGCTGACCGCCGTCGTCTACATCATCGTCACGTCGAGCCTGCCGGGAGTGGCTCGCCGCGAGGCGCGCGAGCAGGTGACGCGGGTCCCCGATCAGGCGGTCCGCACGGCCTCGCTCGAGGCGCTCGACCTGTCGAAGCGCGTCGAGGAGTTCGCCGCCGAGGACGCCGGCCTGCGCGCCGCGCTCACCACCACCGACGCGCCCAGCCGCGGCCAGCAGGCCGACCTCGCCTTCGGCCGCTACCGCGACAAGCTCAGCCACGTGCGCGGGCCGGTGACGCGGCCGTCGCTCATGGTCCTCGTCAACAGCAGCGGCGACGTCGTCGCCCGCGAGGGGGTCAACAACCCGCTGGCCGGCGAGTTCAAGAAGGACAACGAGGTGACCGAGCCGGGCATCAAGCTGGCGATCGGCCAGCGCGCGGTGCTGTGCGAGGTGTGGAACTACCAGGGCGGCCTGTTCCGGGTCGGCATCGCGTCGGTGATCGACCCGACGGTGCTCGACGCCGGCGGCCAGCCGAAGATCCTCGGCGCGGTGATCGTCGGCCAGTCGCTCGACAACGAGGAGGTCGCGCGCCAGGGCGCCGGCCTCGGCACCGAGGCCGCCTACGTCGACGGCGGCAAGGTGTTCGCGACCAGCTTCGCGCGCGGCAAGCCGGAGGGCGCGGGCGCGAACGCGGCGATCGGGAAGATCCTGCCGCAGCTCGGCGTCCACCCGGTGCGGGTGACGGTCGCCGGCGATCCGTACCTGGCGGTCGCGGTGCCGCTGCCGCGCATCTCGTCGGTCGAGCTGCCCGAGAAGTACCCGCCGGTGACCGCGAGCATGGTCGTGCTGGTGCCCGAGTCGCGCTCGATCCCGGAGCACGGCAAGGCCGGCAAGCTCATCCTCCTGCTCGGCGGGCTGTCGCTCGTGCTCGCGCTGGCCGGCATGCACTTCGGCAGCAAGCGCATCCTCGATCAGGTCGACCAGCTCGAGGTCGGCGTCAACGAGATCATCAACGGCAACACCGAGCGCACGTTCCGGCCGGTCGGCTCCGAGCTCGACGGCCTGGCGAATGGCCTGAACGTGATGCTCGCGCGGCTGCTCGGCCGGCCGGAGCCGAGCGACGACGACTTCGACGAGGACGACAGCGGCACGCCGGCGCCGGTCGAGATCGGCGAGGCGTCGCGCGCGCACTCGGCCGCCGACGCGGAGCTGGCCGCGCTCGCCGCCGAGCCGGAGGCCGACTACTACCGGCGCGTCCACGGCGAGTACCGCGCCGCCCGCGAGGCGGCCGGCAACCCCGACCCGGTCTCGCTCGAGAGCTTCACCGCCAAGCTGCGCGTCAACGAGAGCAAGCTGAAGGCGCAGCACCACTGCCGCATGGTCCGCTTCAAGGTCGTGACCGCCGACGGCAAGGTGACGCTCAAGCCGCTGCCGATCGCCTAGCGCGCCGTGCTGACGTCTTCCCACGCCTCCGTCCACGCCTCCGTCCACGCCTCCGTCCACGCCTCCGTCCACGCCTCCGTCCACGCCTCCATGGGGATCCGATGATCGAGGTCGCGACCGGGCTGCAGCGGCTGGTGGCCGACGACGAGCTGGCGCTGGCGCCGCTGCGCGGGCGGCGGCTCGGGCTCCTCGTCAACCCGACCGCCGTCGACGTCGAGCTGCGCCACGCGGCGGACCTGCTGGCGGCGCGCGACGACCTTCGCGTCACCGCGCTGTTCGGCCCCGAGCACGGCGTGCGCGGCGACGCCCAGGACATGGTCGGCGTCGACACCGACCGCGACGCGCGCACCGGCCTGCCGGTGCACAGCCTCTACGGCCACACCGCGGCGTCGCTGACGCCGACCGCGGCGATGCTCGACGACGTCGACGTCATCGTCTACGACGTGCAGGACGTCGGCGCCCGCTACTACACGTTCGTGTGGACGATGGTGCTGGCGATGCGCGCGTGCGCGGCCGCCGGCAAGGCGTTCGTCGTGCTCGACCGGCCGAACCCGATCGGCGGCGCGCTCGTCGAGGGCGGGCGCATCCTGCCCGGCTACGAGTCGTTCGTCGGCCTGGTGTCGTGCCCGAACCGGCACGGCCTGACCGCCGGCGAGATCGCCCGCTGGCGCGCCCACGAGGAGCGCCTCGACCTCGACCTGACGATCGTGCCGATGGCCGGCTGGCGGCGCGAGATGCTGTACGCCGACACCGGCCTGCCGTGGGTGATGCCGTCGCCGAACATGCCGACGCCCGACACCGCGCTGGTCTACCCCGGCATGTGCCTCGTCGAGGGCAGCGAGCTGTCGGAGGGGCGCGGCACGACGCGGCCGTTCGAGCTGGCGGGGGCGCCGTTCGTCGACGGCTACGCGCTGGCCGCGATCCTCGAGGCGGAGCTGCCCGGCCTGCGGTGCCGGCCGGTGACGTTCACGCCGACGTTCCAGAAGCACGGCGGGCGCGCGTGCGGCGGCGTGCAGCTCCACGTCACCGATCGCGCGGCGTTCCGGCCGTACCGGACCGGCGTCGCGTTCCTCGCGGCGTGCCGGCGGCTCGGCGGCGACGCGTTCCGCTGGCGGAAGAAGGCGTACGAGTTCGTCGAGGACGTCCCCGCGATCGACCTGCTGTGCGGCGGGCCGGCGGTGCGCGAGGGGATCGACGCCGGCGTGTCGCTCGACGACCTGGTCGCGACCTGGGCCGCAGACGAGGCCGAGCTGAACACCGCGCGCGGCGAGTGGCTGATCTACCGTGACTGACGCCGGCGGCGCGGGTGGCGCAGGTGGCGCGGGCGGCGCGCGCGGGGCGGCGGAACGCACGCTCGGCCTGCTGGGCGGCAGCTTCAACCCGCCGCACATCGGCCACGCGCTGCTGGCGCTGTACGTCCTCGAGACGACGCCGATCGACGGCCTCTGGCTGGTGCCGACCTGGCGCCACGCGTTCGGCAAGGAGCTGGCGCCGTTCGACGATCGGGTGGCGATGTGCGAGGCGCTGGCGGCGGCGCTCGGCCCGCGCGTCTCCGTGTCGCGCGCCGAGGAGCAAGTGGCGCGGGCGCGCGGCGGCGAGAGCCGGACCCTGCACACGCTCGAGCACCTGGAGGCGACGGTGCCGGGCGCCCGCTGGCGGCTCGTCATCGGCAGCGACATCCTCGCCGAGACCGGCTCGTGGCTCGCGTGGGACGAGGTCTGCCGGCGCGCGCCGCCGATCGTGGTGGGGCGGGGCGACCACCCGGCGCCGCCGGGCGCGACGGTGACGCCGCTGACGATCCCGGCGGTGTCGTCGACCGAGCTGCGCGCCCGCCTCGCGCGCGGCGACGCCTGCGCGGGGCTTTTGCCGCGGGCGGTTTCCGGCTATATCGCCGCGCGAGGGCTCTACCTATGACCGCGCGTAATCCCAGCACCTTCGTCGTCGGCGCCGGACGGGTCGCCGCCGCGCTCGCCGGCGGCCTGCGGATGGCGGGCGTGCCGGTGCTCGGCCTGTGGGCCCGGCGTCCGGCCGCCG
>DASZXE010000864.1:0-16064 GCA_035546475.1 Kofleriaceae bacterium | reverse complement strand
ATCGCCGCGCGCGAGCCGGCCCGCATCGGCCGCCGCATCGCGGTGCGCCTCGACGTCGGCCTGCCGACCGCCGACGAGCAGCGCGCGCAGTGGCAGGCGGTGCTCGGCCCGCGCGGCGAGCGGCTGAACGGCCAGCTCGATCGCGTGGTCGCCCACTTCCGCCTCGGCTGGCCCGACATGCAGGCGGCCGGCGCCGCGATCGCCGGCGAGCTGGCCGCCGCCGACGGCGACGACGCGGGCGCCGCGCTGTGGGACGCGTGCCGGCGCCAGGGCCGCCCGCGCCTCGAGGACCTCGCCCAGCGCCTGGAGCCGAGCGCGCGCTGGGACGAGCTGGTCCTCCCCGACGAGCAGCGCGAGACCCTGCGCGAGATCGCGACCCACGTCCGCCACCGCCGGCAGGTCTACGACGGCTGGGGCTTCGCGTCGCGCGGCGCGCGCGGCCTCGGCATCAGCGCGCTGTTCGCCGGCCAGAGCGGCACCGGCAAGACGATGGCCGCCGAGGTGCTCGCCGCCGAGCTCGAGCTCGATCTCTACCGGATCGATCTCAGCCAGGTCGTCAGCAAGTACATCGGCGAGACCGAGAAGAACCTGCGCCGCATCTTCGACGCCGCCGAGCAGGGCGGCGCCATCCTCCTGTTCGACGAGGCCGACGCGCTGTTCGGCAAGCGCGCCGAGGTCAAGGACAGCCACGATCGCTACGCGAACATCGAGGTCAGCTACCTGCTGCAGAAGATGGAGGCCTACCGCGGGCTCGCCATCCTCACGACGAACCTGAAGAGCGCGCTCGACACCGCGTTCCTCCGCCGCGTGCGCTTCGTCGTCCACTTCCCGTTCCCCGACGCGGCCGAGCGCGGCGAGCTGTGGCGGCGCGCGTTCCCGGCCGCGACGCCGACGTCGGCGCTCGACGCCGACCGCCTCGCCCGCCTGCACCTGGCCGGCGGCAACATCCGCAACGTCGCCCTGCACGCGGCCTTCCTCGCCGCCGAGGCCGACCAGCCGGTGACGATGGGCCACGTCCTCCGCGCCGCCCGCGCCGAGTACGTGAAGCTCGAGAACCCGTTCACCGAGTCCGAGCTGGAGCTGCCGCCAGGAGGTCGCGCGTGAACCGTCGCCATCCCCGCCGTCCTGCGGCCGCGCCGGCGCCCGCGCGCATCGAGCTGCACCTCGACGAGCTGGTGCTGCACGGCGTCGCCGCGCGCGATCGCCACCGGGTCGCCGACGCGGTGCACGCCGAGCTCGCCCGGCTCCTCGCCGAGCAAGGCCTCCCCGGCGGCCTCGCCTCGCGCGAGACGCCCACGCCCGCGCCCGTCCCGGCGACGGCCACCGTGCGCACCACGCGCCCCGACGACCTCGGCCGCGGCGTCGCCGGCGCGATCTACCGATCGCTGGCACCGCGCGCGCCGTCGTCGAAGGGAGGCGGCTCGTGAGCGGCTTCCCCGGCTCCCCGCGCCTGGTGAAGGGCGGCATCGTCCTCGTCGATCCCGACAGCTCGGCGATCAAGAAGGTGATCCCGCTCCAGTACAACCCCGACACCCTGACCCGCACGCTGCAGGTGCAGGGCTCCGGCGGCGACGCCGGCGCGCACAGCGAGGTCCTCCGCCTGAAGGGCCCGCCGGTCGAGTCGATCAAGCTCGACGCCGAGCTCGACGCGTCCGACCAGCTCGAGCACGCCGACGACAACCCGACGACCGTCCAGCTCGGCCTGCACCCGCAGCTCGCCGCGCTCGAGACGATGATCTATCCGACCGTCCAGTCGATCCAGACCAACAAGTCGCTCGCCGAGTCGGGCGTCCTCGAGATCATCCCGGCGGTCGCGCCGCTGACGCTCTTCGTCTGGAGCCGCACGCGCGTCGTGCCGGTCCGCATCACCGAGCTGTCGATCACCGAGGAGGCGTTCGACCCGGCGCTCAACCCGATCCGCGCCAAGGTCAGCCTCGGCCTGCGGGTCCTGAACGTCAACGACCTCGGCTACTACGGCAAGGCGGCGAGCATCTACCTCGTCCACCACCAGCAGAAGGAGCAGCTCGCCGCGCGCGGCCTCCAGGGCGTGCTGAGCCAGCTCGGCATCACGGGGTTGCCATGAGCACGTCGTCCCGCAGCAAGCCGCCGCCGCCGGCGCCGATCCCGGTCGCGCCCGGCTTCCCGAGCCCGACCGCGAACCGCTTCCCGCCGACCAGCCGCTACTTCGGCGTCGCGACCACGCAGCTCACCACCGCCGACGGCCGGATGGTGAGCTACCTGCGCCGCCGCTTCGTGCCGTCGTCGGATCGCTTCGCGCTGCTCACCGAGCACCAAGTCATCGAGGGCGATCGCCTCGACAACGTCACCGCGACGTACCTGGGCGACCCGACGCAGTTCTGGCGGCTGTGCGACGCCAACGACGCCCAGCGGCCCGACGAGCTGACCGAGACGATCGGCCGCCGGCTGCGCATCACCCTGCCCGAGGGCGTCCCGGGCCCGCGGAGCGAGTAGCGGTGCTGAAGGGCTTCCACCTCTCGCTCCTGATGGGGCCGGTGGTCGCGTCGCCGGTGGCGTCGTACGTCGTCGATGCGCTGCAGAGCGCGCAGGTGACCAGCGGCGGCGGCCGCAGCGGCTTCCAGCTCGTCTTCGCGTGGGGCCGCAACTCGCCGATCGATCGCGACCTCCAGGCCGGCAAGTTCGATCCGCTCAACCGCGTGATCCTCGCCGTCACCGTCGACGGCACGCCCGACGTCATCATGGATGGCCTCATCACGCGGGTCGACATGGCGCCGTCGAGCGACCCGGGCAAGTCGACCCTCACCGTCACCGGCGACGACCTGTCGGCGGCGATGGACCTCATCAACCTCGCCGGCCTCATCCCGTACCCGGCGATGCCGACCGAGGCGATCGTCGCGCTCATCCTCGCCAAGTACCTGCTGTTCGGCGTGGTGCCGATGATCATCCCGAGCCCGTTCATCGACATCCCGAACCCGATCTCGAAGTGGGACACCCACCTCGGCACCGACCTCGCGTACCTGCGGCAGTGCGCGAGCCGCACCGGCTATGTCTTCTACGTCGAGCCGGGGCCGCAGATCGGCATGAGCGTCGCCTACTGGGGGCCGGAGATCCGCTACGGCGAGGTGCAGCCGGCGTTGACGATCAACTCCGACGCATCGACCAACATCGACAGCCTGTCGTTCAGCTTCGACGGCACCCAGCGGACGATCCAGGTCGTCCTCGTCACGCCCGACCTCGCGCCGGTGCCGATCCCGATCCCGATCCCGATCCCCGATGTCGGCATCCTGCGGCCGATCCTCGCCCAGCGGCCGGCCCTGCCGCTCAAGTTCGAGAAGCTCGACCCCGACTTCGGCGTGACCAAGAAGTCGATCCCGCGCGCGATCGCGGTCGGCGTCGCCAAGGCGTCGCAGACCGCCGACGCGGTGACCGGCTCGGGCTCCCTCGACGTGACCCGGTACGGGCGCGTGCTCAAGCCCCGCAAGCTGGTCGGCGTGCGCGGGGCGGGCACCGCGTTCGACGGCGTCTACTACGTGAAGAGCGTCACCCACAACCTGAAGCGCGGCGAATACAAGCAGAGCTTCAACCTCGCCCGCGAGGGCCTGATGCCGATCGACCAGAGGGTGCAGCCATGAGTCAGACCCCCGACGGGCCCCGCTACTACGGCAAGTACCGCGGCATGGTGATCAACAACATCGACGTCGAGAACATCGGCCGCCTGCTCGTCGAGGTGCCGGACGTGCTGCCGCTGACGTCGTCGTGGGCGCTGCCGTGCGTGCCGGTCAGCGGCATCCAGTCGGGCATCTACGCGATCCCGACGATCGGCTCGCGCGTGTGGGTCGAGTTCGAGCAGGGCGACCCCGACCACCCGATCTGGGTCGGCGGCTACTGGGGGACGATGGCCGAGGTGCCGGCGCTGGCGATCATCCCGCCGCCGCTGGCGCCGCCGGGCCAGAACATCCTCCTGCAGACGCTCCTGCAGAACACGCTGCTCATCAGCGACGTCGTCGGGCCGACCGGCGGCTTCATGCTGAAGACCACGCTGGGCGCGACGATCATGGTGAACGACATCACCGGGATCACGATCCAGGACGGCAAGGGCGCGGTGATCAACATGCTCGGCCCGGCGATCACGATCACCGGCGCCACGATCAACATGATCGGCACCGCGGCGGTGAACATCACGGCGCCGGTGGTGACGGTCAACCAGGGCGCGCTGGTGGTGACCTGATGCCGGGGCCGCTCTACCACGCCGGCGCGGTGGCGATCTGTCCGCACGGCGGACAGGTGCAGACCATCCCGGCCAGCCCGCGCGTGCTGGTCAGCGGCATGCCGGTCGCGGTGATGACCGACCCGTCGCTGGTCGCCGGCTGCGTCTTCATGATGGGACCGAAGCCGTCGCCGTGCCTGCGCGTGCAGTGGCTGGTGCCGGCGGTGCGGGTGACGTCGATGGGCCAGCCGGTGCTCCTGCAGTCGAGCGTCGGGCTCTGCCTGTCGCCGGAGCAGGCGCCGCAGGGCCCGCCGACGATCGTGTCGACGCAGCCGCGGGTGATCGGGATGTGAAGGCGGGATGACCATGCACCTCGACTACCCCTACCGGCTCGACGCGCGCGGCCGCACCGCCGCCACCGGCGACGACGACTACCTGCGCGACCTGATCGAGCAGGTGCTGTTCACCACGCCGGGCGAGCGGGTCAACCGGCCGACGTTCGGCAGCGGGATCCTGCGGCTCATCTTCGCGCCGGCGAGCCCGGAGGTGGCGGCGACCGCGCAGCTCCTCGTCCAGGCGTCACTGCGCGAGTGGCTGGGGGACCTCATCACCGTCGAGGGCGTCGCCGTCGACACCGATCCGGCGCGCGAGGGGACGCTGGTCGTGACCGTCGTCTACACCGTCATCCGCACGCAGCAGCGCACCACCGAGACGTTCGTGCGGCAGGTCTGACCATGCACACCGCGTCGCCCACCGAACGAAGCCCCGAGCGCCGCGCGCTGGTCGTCGCGAAGGCGCTGAACGGCATCGACTGGCTCGAGGTCGTCGACGGGCGCGCGCCGGCCGGCGTGCCGCGCCAGCGCACGCTGCTCGTCCACCTGTTCCAGCCGGTGCCGGCGACGTTCACCGCCGCCAACCTGCGCCTCGACGGCGGCGTGCGGGTGAAGGTGACGGTGCAGTGGGCGTTCCCGGCGCAGGCGTTCCACGACGGGACGGTGCCGGCCGACGTGGTGCCGGCGGCCGAGGCGGCGACCCTGAAGGCGTGGCTCGACGCGACGTACCCGGGCGAGCTGGCCGGGATCCTCGTCGTGCGGACCGGCAGCGGGACGAAGGACTTCGAGGGCGACACGTCGACGTACACGCTGACGCTGCTGCCGGCGCCGGCCGACGACGACGCCTTCGATCGCAAGTTCCGCGCGATCGACCTGACGTTCAAGGTCGAGTGCCCGAAGGTGTTCGACTGCCTGCCGGCGGCGCCGTGCCCGCCCGAGGCGCGCACCGGGCCGCGCATCGACTACCTCGCGAAGGACTACCCCGGCTTCCGGCGGCTGATGCTCGACCGGCTGGCGACGGTGATGCCGGCGTGGACCGACCGCGGCGCCGCCGACCTCGGCGTCGTCCTCGTCGAGGCGATGGCGTACGCCGCCGACCAGCTCAGCTACTACCAGGACGCGGTCGCGACCGAGGCGTACCTCGGCACCGCGCGGCGGCGCGTCTCGGTGCGGCGGCACGCGCGGCTCCTCGACTACCGGATGCACGAGGGGACCAACGCGCGGGCGTTCGTCGCGATCGAGAGCGGGCTGCCCGACGGCGTCGTGCTGCCGGCCGGGCTGTCGATCACCGGGCCGATCACGATCGCGGGCGCCGAGGCCGGCCCGGTCGTGCAGCCCGACGACGCGCGGGCGATCCCCGACCTCGTCTGGTTCCGCACGATGCACGCGCTGACGCTGCACCGCGCGCACGACACGATCCGCCTCTACACGTGGGGCAGCGAGCGGTGGTGGCTGCCGGCGGCGGCGACCGCGGCGACGCTCGTCGAGGAGAGCGCGGCCACGCCGCTGGCGCTGGCGCCCGGCGACGTCCTGATCTTCGAGGAGGTCAAGGGCCGGGCGAGCGGGCTCGCGGTCGACGCCGACCCGACCCGGCGCCACCCGGTACGGCTCACCTCGGTCGCGCCGGTCGCCGTCGACGCGCTCACCGGCGTCCGCTACGTCGAGGTCGGCTGGCACCCCGACGACGCGCTGCCGTTCGCCCTGTGCGTCGCCGACCGCGGCGCCGCGCTCGACGCGGTGCCGATGACCGACGTCACCGTCGCCCGCGGCAACATCGTGCTCGCCGATCACGGCGCCACCGTCGGCGAGGACCTGCCGGCGCCGCCGGCCGGCGCCGACGCCGCGCCGCGCCGCTACCGGCCCGAGCTGTCGGCGACCGGGCTCACCTACGCGGTGCCGTACGAGCACGCGACCGCCATCCTCGACGGCGCCGGCGCCGCGCTGGTGCAGGACCCGCGCGCCGCGCTCGCCGCGATCGAGCTGTCGGGCGACGGGCGGACCTGGACGCTCGGCTTCGATCTGCTGGCGGCGACCGCCGACGATCCCAGCTTCGTCGTCGAGGTCGAGCGCGATCGCAGCGCCTGGCTGCGGTTCGGCGACGGCGTCACCGGTCGGCGGCCCGATCAGGCGCTGCACGCGACCTACCGGATCGGCAGCGGCCCCGACGGCAACCTGGCCGCCGAGGCGCTCGCCCACCTGGTCGCCGACGGCGTCACGGACCTGAGCGGCGTCGTCGGCGTGCGCAACCCGCTGCCGGCCACCGGCGGCACCGACCCGGAGTCGATCGACCAGGTCCGGCTGTACGCGCCGCAGGCCTTCCGCCGGCAGGAGCGCGCGGTCACGCCCGACGACTACGCGGCGATGGCCGAGCGCTTCCCCGGCGTGCAGAAGGCGGTCGCGACCCGGCGGTGGACCGGGAGCTGGGACACGATCTACATCACGGTCGACCGGCTGGGCGGGCTGGCCGTCGACGATGCGTTCGAGGCCGACCTGCGCGCCTTCCTCGAGCGCTACCGGCTCGCCGGCCAGGACGTCGAGATCGAGCGGCCGATCCTGGTGCCGCTCGACCTCGTGATGTCGGTCTGCGTCGCGCCCGGCTACTTCCGCAGCGACGTGCGCGCGGCGCTGCTCGACGTCTTCAGCGCCACCCGCGCCGACGGCACGCCCGGCTTCTTCCACCCGGACAACTTCACGTTCGGCCAGGACGTCTACCTGAGCCAGGTCGTCGCGGCGGCGATGGGGGTGCCCGGCGTCGTCTACGTCGACCTCGGCCGCGGCGATCCGCGCAACCGGTTCCAGCGGTTCGGCGTGCCCGACCGCGGCGAGCTCGAGGCCGGGCGCATCGACCTCGGCCGGCTCGAGATCGCGCGGCTCGACAACTCCGCCGACGAGCCGGAGAACGGCCGCATCGACTTCAACCTGGAGGGCGGCCTGTGACGACCACGCCCGGCAGTTGCCGGCCCTGCGACGACGCGCCGCCCGAGCCGGCGCGCGACAACCCGCCGGGCCAGCCGGCGATCGCGTGGCGCCTCGGCGACCACGCCGCGTTCCTCGAGCGCATGCTCCTGCGCCTGCCGCGGGTGACGGTGCCGCCGCCGCTCGGCGCGCCGCCCGGCACGCCGGACCTGCAGCCGCTCGCCAGCCTCAACACGCGCGCGCCCGACGATCCGAGCATCGCGCTCCTCGACGCGTTCGCGGTCACCGCCGACGTCCTCGCCTTCTACCAGGAGCGGATCGTCAACGAGGGTTTCCTGCGGACGGCGACCGAGCGGATGTCGGTGCTCGAGCTCGCGCGCGCGGTCGGCTACGAGCTGAAGCCGGGCGTGGCGGCCGGCACCCTGCTCGCCTTCACGCTCGACGAGCCGGTGCAGGTGCCGGTGCAGGTGAAGGCGATGATCGATCCGTCGACGGCGTCGCCGCGGCGGACGACGATCGCGATCGGCACCAAGGTCCAGAGCGTCCCCGGCCCGGGCGAGCTGCCGCAGACGTTCGAGACCGTCGAGCAGCTCGAGGCGCGCCGCGAGCACAACACGCTCCTGCCGCGGCTCGCCCAGCCGCAGCAGCTCGCCTTCGCCGGCAGCTCGCTCAAGCTGGTCGGCCTCGACGGCACCCAGGTTGCGGCGAGCCGCATCCTGCTGGCGACCACGGCGAGCGGCCTCAAGGTCGGCGACGTGCTGGTGCTGCGCGACGGCGGCGCGGGCGCCGGCGCCTTCACCGTCTACAAGCTCGCGATCGATCAGGCGAGCGGCGTCACCGCGGTCGATCTCGTCGACGGCCTGTCGCCGTCGGCGGTGATCGCCCCGCCGGTGCCGGCGCCGGTCTACCCGCCGCCGCCGTCGACCGGCGTGATCGACGCGACCCCGCAGCCGCTCGACCTCGCCTACGTGCAGACCTCGATCGTCGGCAAGACGTGGACCGAGGAGGGGCTCGCCGCGATGATCGAGATCCAGCGGTGGGACGAGGACCAGCTCCTCGCGCTGGTCGGCGCGGTGCTGGCGGCCAGGACCGGCGCGTCGGAGGCGCACGCGCTGCGCCAGCGGATGACCTTCTTCGGCGCCGGCGCGCCCGCCTACAAGACGACGGTGCCGCCGACGCCGAACGTCACCGCGATCGGGACGGTGCTCGCGAAGTACACGGCGAGCGACTTCACCAGCAAGCGCGACGAGATCGCGTCGGCGATCTCGGTCGCCGCCCAGCCGTACGCGACGACGACTTCCAACCCGAACGACTGGGACGCGGGCGGCGGCCGCTCGATCTGGACCAGCTCGACCGGCACCAGCTACCAGAGCAGCGACTCGGTCGACGTCTTCCTCGAGCGCAGCGTGCCCGACGTCATCCCCGGCTCGTGGATCGTCGTGCGGCGGAGCGGCAAGGACGCGGTCTACTCGGTCACCGCCACCGTCGAGCAGAGCCGCGTCGACTACGCGACGACCGCGAAGGTGACCGGCCTGCGGCTCGGCGACGTCGCGAAGCAGCCGATCGCGGCGTCCGCCCAGGACGGCGGCTTCAAGGTGCGGACGACGCAGGCGCTCGTGCAGAGCGAGCGGCTGCCGCTGGCGACCCTGCCGATCGCCGACGTCCTCGAGGAGGTCGCGACGCTGTCGGGCCAGACCGTGCGGCGCGGCGCGCGCGCGCTCGTGCTCGACCGGATGGTGCTCGGCCTGACCCCGGGCCGCAGCGTGATCCTGTCGGGCACGGTGGCGCCGCCGTACGGCTCGACGGCGCCGACGACGGCCGTCACCAGGCGCGAGGCGGTGACGCTCGCCGCGGTGATCCACCAGGGCGGCACCACGACGCTCTACTTCACCGGCAACCTCGCCGAGCGCTACCTGCGCGCGACGGTGACGCTCGCGGCGAACATCGCGCGCGCCACCCACGGCGAGACGGTGCCGCGCGAGATCCTCGGCAGCGGCCAGGCGTCGGTGGCGAACCAGCGGTTCGCGCTCAAGCGGCCGCCGCTCACCTTCGTGTCGGCGCCGACCCCGTCGGGCACCGACAGCACGCTGGTCGTGCGCGTGGACGACGTCGCGTGGCAGGAGGTGCCGTCGCTCTACGGCGCCGCGCCCGACGCGCCGGTCTACACGCTGCGCACGAACGACGACGGGGTGACCACCGTGATCTTCGGCGACGGCGCCGCCGGCGCGCGGCTGCCGACCGGCCTCGAGAACGTGGTCGCGACCTACCGCGCCGGGCTCGGCGTGGCCGGCGAGGTCGGCGCCGACAAGCTGACGATCCTGCAGAGCCGGCCGCTCGGCGTGCGGAGCGTGACCAACCCGCTGGCGGCCAGCGGAGGAGAGGACCGCGAGAGCCTCGACGACGCGCGCGCCAACGCCCCGCTCGCGGTGCTCACGCTCGACCGGATCGTGTCGTTGCGCGACTACGAGGACTTCACGCGCGCGTTCGCCGGCATCAGCAAGGCGCAGGCGCGGCCGGTCTGGAACGGCCACCAGCAGCTCCTCCACGTCACGATCGCGTCGGCGAGCGGCGGCGCGGTCGATCCGTCGTCGGACCTCTACCGGAACCTGGCGGACGGGATCGCCGCCGCCAGCGACGGCACGCGGACGGTGCAGCTCGACAGCTTCCAGCCGCTGCTGTTCGAGCTCGAGGCGGAGCTCGACGTCGACGCGCGCCACGACACGGCCGACGTCCAGGCGGCGGCCGCCGCCGCGCTCACCGACGCGTTCTCCTTCGACGCGCGCGCGCTCGGCCAGCGCGTCACCGAGGCGGAGGTCTTGACCGTGCTGCAGGGGATCGACGGCGTGGTCGGCGCGCGGCTCGCCACGCTCGCCTACGTGACCGCGCAGGGCGGCGCGGGCAGCGCGGCGGTCGACGGCATCCTCGCCGCGCAGACCGCCCGCTGGGACGCGGCCTCGCAGAAGGTGCTGCCGGCCGAGCTGCTCACCCTCCATCCGGCCGGCGCCACCCTGACCGCGGTGGTGGCGCCATGACGACGCCGACGTCTCCGAGCCCGCGCGAGCGGCTGTACGCGCTCCTGCCGGCCATCTACCGGCTGCGCGACGCGACCCAGGGCGAGGTGCTGCGCGGGCTGCTCGCCGTCGTCGACGAGCAGCTCGCGTCGATCGAGGACGACATCGGCGCGCTCTACGAGAGCTGGTTCATCGAGACCTGCCCCGAGTGGGTCGTCCCGTACCTGGGCGATCTCGTCGGCGTGCGCGGGCTCAACCAGGCGAGCGCGCGCACCCGCAGCCAGCGCGCGTTCGTCGCCAACGTGCTCGCCTACCGCCGGCGCAAGGGCACCGCGGCGATGCTCGAGCAGCTCGCGCGCGACGTCACCGGCTGGCCGGCGCACGCGGTCGAGTACTTCCTGCGGGTCGGCACCACGCAGCACGTCGGCCACGTGCGGCCCGAGCACCACCGCACGCCCGACCTGCGGCGCGGCTCGGCGCTCGGCCTGCTCGGCGGCCCGTTCGACGACCTCGCCCACACCGCCGACGTGCGGCGGATCGGCGACGACCACCCGCACGTCCGCGGGCGCCACAACCTGCCCGACGTCGGCCTCCACCTGTGGCGGCTCGAGACCGCGTGGGTCGGCGACCGCAAGCCGCCGGTCCCGCCGCCGGCGGTGAAGGTCGTCGAGGCCACCGCCGAGGCGAGCGCCGCCACCGACGCGGGCGCGCCCGGCTTCTACCGGTTCAGCCCGCTCGGCCAGGACCTGCCGCTGTGGAACCGCGACCGCCGCGAGGCGGAGGTCGAGATCAGCGACCTGTCGACCGAGGCCACCGTGCCCGGCCCGCTGCGCCGCCGCGCGCTGCGCGACGCGCTCGCCGAGCTGCGCGCCGCCCGCGAGCTCGGGGCGAAGCTGCCGAAGGTCGCCGACCTCTACTTCGGCGACCTGCCGGTGTTCGCGCTGGCGCTGAACGGCGTCGCGGTGCCGCCCGAGGCGATCGCGATCTGCAACCTGCAGGACTGGCACCGGCCGCCGGCGACGATCGCGCGCGCCGACGGCACCGGCGACTGGCCGATCCAGGCCGCGGTCGATCCGGTGCTCGGCCGGATCGCGCTGCCGGCCGGCCAGGTCGTCGACGGTCCGCTGCGGGTCGGCTACTACGACGCGCACGTCGCCCGCACCGGAGGCGGCGGTTACACGCGCGTCGATCCGGCGCCGACCGCGGCCGCCGAGCTCGAGGCCTCGCTCGCGGCGCAGGAGCCCGACGAGCTGGCGGCCTTGCCCGACGGCAGCGGCGCCGCCACGAGCAGCCTCACGGGCGGCGGCAACGCGCTCGCGGCCGCGCTCGCGGCGCTCGCCGGCCCGGGGGTGATCGAGCTCGCCGACTCGCGCACCTACGCGATCGCGTCGTTCGCGGTCCCGGACGGCGCGCGCGTGGTCGTCCGCGCCTACGATCGCACCCGCCCCGTCCTCCAGGCCGCGGGCCCGGTCGCGATCACGCTCGGCGCCGGCAGCCTGCTGGTCCTCGACGGCGTCACCATCGCCGGCGGCGCGGTCGAGCTGCACGCCGCCGGCGCCGCCGCGTTCGCGGCGATCCACAGCACGCTCGTCCCCGCGCACACGCTCGTCGTCGAGGCGGACGCGCCGCACGCGCGGGTGATGGCGCCGACCGGCGCGCCGTCGCTCACCGCGCCGGGCGCCGGCGACGACCTGCTCGTCGTCGTCCGCCGCTCGATCACCGGCCCGATCGCGACCGAGGGCGCGCGGCTCTACCTGCTCGACAGCCTGGTCGCGCCGGCCGCCGGCACCGAGCCCGCCGTCGACGCGCCGGCCGCCACCGTCACCGTGATGGCGACGACCGTCCTCGGCGGCGTCGCCGCGCGCCGCGCCGATCTGGTCACCGACAGCATCGTCACCGGCCCGCTGACGATCGAGCGCAACCAGGAAGGCTGCCTGCGCTTCAGCTACTTCCCCGACGACGTCTCGGTCGCGCCGCCGGCCTACCGGTGTCAGCCCGCGCTCGCGCTGTCGACCGCGGAGGCCGCCGACCGCCCGGCCCTGCGCCTGCGGCTCGCGCCCACGTTCACCGTCGGCCGCTACGGCCGGCCCGGCTTCGGCCAGCTCGCCGACACCACCGACGTCGCGATCCGCACCGGCGCGTCCGACGAGAGCGAGATGGGCGCCTTCCAGCTCGTCCAGGCCCCGCAGCGGCTGGCCAACCTGCGCGCCAGCCTCGACGAGTACCTCCGCTTCGGGCTCGAGGCCGGCATCTTCCTTGCCACCTGACGCATCACTCGAGGAGAGCACGCGATGAAGGGCGATTTCAGCGATGTCCGCCGGTGGCCGAGCAAGCGCTACACGAGCGTGCGCATGCAGCAGGGGCGGGTGCAGCTCGACAGCGACTGGAACGAGGCGGTCGAGATCGCCGATCACCGCGGGCGGACCGAGGGCACCGACGTCATCGGCCAGGCCGGCGCGCCGAAGGGGAACCCGGGCTTCCTCATCGCGGCGGGCGCGGGCAACACCGACCTGACGATCTCGGCCGGCCACTTCTACGTTGACGGCATCCTCTGCGAGCTCGACAGCGCGACGACGTACGCGACCCAGCCCGACCTGCCGAAGCCGGACTTCGTCAACAACTGGAACACCAGCACCGCCGCGCTCGCCCTGCCCGACGGGCTCTACGTCGCGTACCTCGACGCGTGGGAGCGCCACGTCAGCGCGCTCGACGACGGCGCGCTGCGCGAGCCCGCGCTCGGCGGCGCCGACACCACGACGCGCACGAAGCTCGTGCAGCAGGTCAAGCTGCTGAAGGTCACGCCGCCCGGCGGCACGCCGACCTGCGACACGGTCTTCCCCGAGTGGACCGCGCTGGTGACGCCCAACCCCGCGATCGGCCGCCTGCAGGCGCAGGCCGAGAAGAGCTCGAGCACGCCGGGGCCGTGCACCGTCGAGGCCCAGGGAGGCTACAGCGGCCTCGAGAACCAGCTCTACCGGGTCGAGATCCACAAGGGCGGCGCCGCCGGCGTCGCGACCTACAAGTGGAGCCGCGAGAACGGCGCGATCGCGGCCCTGGTCGCGGGCCAGTCGGGCGACGACCTGACGATCACGCCGGTGCCGGGCGTCGACTTCGTCAAGGGCGACTGGGTCGAGGTGATCGACGACGGCCGCGAGCTGCGCGGCGAGCCGGGCGTGCTCGTGCGGCTGAAGGACGTGCAGGGCGCCAAGCTGACGCTCGATCCGGCGACGCAGGATCCGGCGTCACCGGCGATCAAGCTGTCGGACTCGATCGGCCGCACGAAGGTGCGCCGGTGGGAGGTCTCGACGCCGTCGGCGACGACCGCGCAGAGCGCCGTCGGCAGCGGGCCGACCTGGAAGGGGCTCGAGCAGCGCGTGCAGGTCAGCTTCGAGCCGAACCGCACGTGGCCGACCGGCGCCTGGTGGGTCGTGCCCGCGCGCGTCGCGATCGGCGACGTCGAGTGGCCGCTCGACGCCGGCGGCAACCCGCAGCTCGTCGCCGCGCTCGGCATCGAGCACCACTACGCGCGGCTCGGGCTGGTGCAGAAGAGCGGCGCCACGCTGACGGTGACGTCGTGCGCGAAGAAGTTCCCGCCGCTGACCGCGATCGCCGCCAGCGACGTCAGCTTCGACGACTCGATCTGCAAGAGCGGCTCGAAGACCGTGCAGGAGGCGATCGATCACCTCTGCATGGAGGACCGGGCGTGCTGCGAGATCACCGTCTCGCCCGACGGCGACTGGCTGAAGGAGCTGACCAGCGACCTGGCGAAGGTGGCGAGCGCCAACATCTGCTTCCGCGCCGGTCACTACGAGATGGCCGAGCCGCTCGTCATCAAGGGCAAGACGTCGGTGAAGGTCAGCGGCGCCGGCGCCGGCACCGAGATCGTGACGCCGTCGCGCGAGACGGTCTTCTCGTTCCAGAGCTGCGGGCCGGTGGTCGTCCGCGACCTGTCGGTGAGCGGCGGCGCCGTCGAGCGGTCGAGCAAGGACCCGCGGCCGCGGCTCAACGGCGCGCTCGACTTCCAGGACTGCGCCGACGTGCTGGTCGAGCACGTGATCGCCCACTCCGACGCCGATCCCGAGCGCCACGCGGCCGCGATCTCGGCGCGCCGGTCGCCGGTGCGGGTGCGCGCCTGCCGGCTGTTCGCCGGCTTCAACCAGGTCGGCGTCGTGGTCGTCGACGCGCCGCGGGCGGTGATCGAGGACAACCTGATCACGGTGGTGCCCGGCTCGGCGCCGGATCTCGAGCAGCTCGTCGAGTCGAAGCGGCTGCGCACCGGCGTGCGCAGCACGCTGGTCGCGAACTTCGCGTTCGGCGCGACGCCGGCGGCGCCACCCGGTGGCACGGCGAGCAACGCCAACGTCGTCCACCTGACCCTCGGCGGCCGCGCGGTCACCTTCCGCTCGGACCTGTCGCAGACGACGTGGAACGCGGTGGTCGCCGCGATGCCGCTGGCCGGCAGCCAGACCGAGGACGCGGTGCGCGCCCACCTCGAGGCGATCACCGACGACATCCTGACCAGCTCGGGCCGCAGCGTGAACGGTCAGGTCGTGAGCGGGCTCGGCAAGTGGTTCGACGACCTGTCGGCGGCGGTGCAGACCAACGCGGCGTCGCAGGGGATCGTCGTCGGCGGGACGACGGCGCCGGACGTCCAGATCCGCAACAACGCGATCACGTCGGTGCGCCAGGCGATCCACGTCGGCGTCAGCCACGCCAACCCGACGCACGCCGGCGCGCCCGACCGCGCCGGCCGGGTGGTCATCGCCGGCAACGTGCTGGAGGTGACGGTGCTGCCGGCGGTGCGCGGCGCGCGCCACGGCATCTTCGTCGGCAACGTCGACAGCCTGCGCGTCGAGGACAACCGGCTGACCACGGTCCGCCCCGGGAGCGGCTTCGCGCGGAAGTCGCTCGAGGGGATCCGCATCTATGGCTTCCTCGGCCGGATGGCACTGGTCCAGCAAAACCACCTGTCCGGCTTCGGCAACGGCGACACGGGCGTCCACTTCAATGCCCTCAACAACCTCGCGGACGGCAATCGGTCGCTGTGGCGCGTCGCCGACAACATCGCCGAGGGCGCCCAGACCGTCGTCGACAAGGGCATCACCAGCTACCTCACCAGCAGCGGAAACAAGGGTTGACGTGCGCAGTCACGATCGGTATCGTCGAGTCCGTGGAGAGCAGTCCGCCGGTGCGGGCGATCGTGAGTCAACGTGTTCTAGCAGCGGTTCATCCCGCAGTTCGTCTCGTGTAGCAAAGCGACGCAGGGTTCGAGTCCCGCTCTTCGCACCGAGGTCGCAAGACCTCGTTTCATTTTCGGGCGCCGCCGGCCGCGGGCGAGGCTGAGGCCGACCAGGCCGACGAGATCGACGAGCTTCGATCGATGGACGAGCGGCAGGCCAAACGTCACGTCCAGCCCGCGCGGCGCGAGGCGTCGCCCGACCGGCGGATGGTGCCGCCGCGCCCGCGCCGCACGATCGCGCGCCACGCGCCGTCGCCCGCGCCGGTGACGCGCACCGCCGGCCGGCCGCTCGACGACGGCACCCGCGCGCGCATGGAGGCGCGGCTCGGCCACGACTTCAGCCGCGTGCGCGTCCACCACGACGGCGAGTCGGCGCGGCT